>JAUWIR010000114.1 GCA_030605265.1 Pseudomonadota bacterium
AAAATTTTTTATTAATTTTGTATATAGCCGAAAATAGACTTGACACTTCACATAACAGAGCATGAAGATTTTTTCATTCCTTCTTTTCCTTCATGGTAGATAAAAAAATAAAAAGTCATAAGTGTAAACTACTTTTCGTTCTTTATGAAGGATGCCCATAAATGTAAGGATTTATTTTGCTCAATTAAGGAGGAAACAATATGCCAAGGAAAAAAGAACCATCTTTTACTAGCTTACAGGAACAACTTCCTGATATTATAAAAGCTTTTAAAGGATTACACGATGCAGCCACTAAAGGAGGCGTCTTAAGTGTTAAAGTTAAGGAATTGATGCTCATTGCAGTATCAGTTGCTTTACGCTGAGAGCCCTGTATTCGTGTTCATACAAAAACAGCCGTAAAGATGAGGATATCACGGCAAGAAATCATTGAAGCCGCAGGGGTTAGCCATATTGATGGCAGGCGGTCCCTCTGTTGCCTATACTTCAATTCTTCTTGATGCATTAGATGAAATAGATGCATCAGGCAGGTAGTTTTTTTTGAACTGCCAAATCCTTTTTTAAGATAATTAATTGAGGAGGTAATCCAAATGTCTGAACAATTGATTCAGAAATACGATCTGACCTTAGCCACCCCGGAATGCCATCCGAACGTTGACTGGTATCGAGCATTTATTAAATTATCTAATGACATTACCGAAGTACTGCCGTATTTGAATGCTGAATTCGATGGTGCTAATTATGACCATGGTGGAAAAATTTTGCTGTGGGCCAATAAAAATAAAAAGTATGCCTTCAGACCTTGCGAGATAGCCATTGTACCCGTTGAAACCAGAGAGGAAGCCCAGAGGTTGTTCAATAATATAGTGAGCCTGGTGAATGAAATTTGGCTCCGAAGGGACGAGATAAAGCCAAATTTTGAAGACAAAAAAGCACCTCCTAATGTACTGTCTATCTATAACCTCTTGCCTAAGACAAATTGCCGGGAATGCGGATTTACTTGTATGGCCTTTGCCACTGCTTTGAGAACTGATTTTTCCAAACTATCACTTTGCCCTTATTTATCTGAAAAAAATTATGCCAATTTGGTATCATAAAGATATGAGAAAATGAGGAACAGGATGAAACATAGATACATACACGGCTATAATCAAGAGGAAAGTCTTCGGCTTCAGGATCAGGCTTCAACTTTAGTGGAATTATTGCACGCTGACACCTTTACCCAAAAGGGAGCCATATTCTGGAAGCCGGCTGTGGTGTTGGAGCACAAACGATAACACTTGCCGGAAATAATCCCCAAGCATTTTTTACTTCAGTTGATATATCAGAGGTTTCTCTTAATCAAGCACAAGAGAAAATTAAGGCGGAAGGCATTACCAATGTATCATTCCAGCAAGGAGATATTTTTAATCTTTCTTTTGAAGAGGAATCTTTTGATCATATTTTTGTTTGTTTTGTCCTGGAACATTTAGCAAAACCTGTTGAAGCTCTCGATCATCTTTATAAAGTTATCAAGCAGGGGGGAACAATCACCGTTATAGAGGGCGATCATGGTTCTGTTTATTTTTATCCGGAAAGTAAAGAGGCCTATCAAGCAATTGAATGTCAGATTAAGCTTCAAGCAAAATCAGGAGGAAATGCTAAAATAGGGCGTGCACTCTATCCGCTTTTAACGAAATCAGGTTATAAAAATATCCGGGTTTCCCCCCGAATGGTATATGTTGACCAAAGTAAACCCGATTTGGTGGAAAGATTTACCAAGAAAACCTTTACAGCCATGATTGAAGGTGTACGAAAAGCAGCTATACATGAAAAGCTTATAGATCAGGATACTTTTGATAAAGGCATCCGCGCCCTGTATCGGACAACTGAGGCTGATGAAGTTTTTTGTGTTTCTTCAATTATCCAAAAACATGGGGGGCAATATTTGCTTAGAGGCGGCCAAATAACTCCTTTGGCGGGAGATTGGACCCCTGAAAGGATAATTTTAATTAAATTCAATACTATGTAAGGACTTACAGAATTGCTTTCACTCAAAGGAATACCTCAAGATTGCCCCTTTAAGAGAGCAATCTACACTTTCTAAATCAATAATAATTGAAGATTGGAGGGGTATCATCTCCTCTCAATTCCCATCTATTATCTAAGCTCATCTACAATACTTATGCTCGGAATTCTTAGGAGCTATTGCCTCGTTACCTTAAGAGCATAGGAATTTCATTTTATTTATGCGGCTTATCAGCTGTTTTTAATCAGCTTAATTTAATATAACCTCATACCATTAAGCAAATGAATAGGGAAATTGGTAAGCCTTTAAGAATTTAGGTTAAGTGCAAGTGATGAAATATCCGATATAAATTCGTGTTGATTTGTACTTTATTTTTTTCATAGGGCGAAAAAATTAGGTAAGTAAGGTGTAAGACCTTCTGATTGAGGGAGATTTAGCAATGAAAGAATATAAAGATATACTCACTACTTCCTTTGGGGCACCTATAGATAATGATCAAAATTCATTAACGGCAGGTGATCCCGGGCCGATTATTATTTCTGATGTGCATTTGCAGGAAAAGCTTGCTCATTTTAATCGAGAGCGTATACCTGAAAGAGTAGTACATGCAAAGGGGACAGGGGCTTTTGGGTATTTTGAGGTTACTCATGATATGAGCAGATATACAAAAGCAGCCTTTCTTTCTGAAGTTGGCAAGCGCACTGAAGTGGTAACGAGATTTTCCACTGTAGGTGGTGAAAAGGGTTCTGCTGATGCAGAAAGAGACCCCCGGGGGTTTGCCGTGAAGTTTTACACGGAAGAGGGGAACTATGACCTGGCTATGAATAATACACCTGTTTTCTTTATCCGAGATCCGCTTAAATTTCCCGACTTTATCCATACTCAAAAAAGGCACCCGGCAACAAACACCAAAAACGCGGACATGTTCTGGGACTTTCTTTCCCTGACCCCTGAATCGATTCACCAGGTTACTATCCTTTTTTCAGATCGCGGTATTCCTAAATATTTTAGCCATATGAACGGGTACAGTGGACATACTTTTAAGTGGTATAATGACAGGGGTGAATATGTGTGGGTGAAATATCACTTTGAAACAGAACAGGGCATAGAAACCCTCACCAAAGATGAGGCCTCAATCATGAAAGGGAAAGACCCGGACCATGCCGCCCGCCACCTTTATCAGACTATTGAGCGGGGGAATTATCCGTCCTGGAAGGTGTATGTTCAAATCATGCTGCCTGAGCAGGCTGACCATTACCGCTTTCATCCCTTTGAAATCACCAAGGTCTGGTTTCACCAGGATTTCCCTCTGGTGCCGGTGGGTCGGTTAGTGCTTAATGGTAATCCCAAGAACTATTTTGCGGAAATTGAGCAGGCAGCTTTCAGCCCCGGCAGTTTAGTCCCAGGGATATCCGCTTCACCGGATAAGATGCTTCAAGCCCGGCTTATTTCTTATCATGATGCTCATCTTTATCGATTAGGGACTAATTATCAACTATTACCTGTAAACAGCCCAAAAGCGGCAAAAGTAAAAAATTACCAGCGAGACGGGGCTATGCGCTTTGATGCCAATGGTGAAGAGGGCCCCAATTACTATCCTAATAGCTTCTACGGCCCCACACCTCAGCCGTCAGTACCGGAACCGCCTTTTGAAGTTTCAGGAAATGCGGCACGTTATCAATTTAAGGAAAGCGACGATTTTCTGCAACCAGGAGAATTATACCGAAGGGTAATGACTGACGAGGATAGAGGACATCTTATCGACAATATAGGAGAACATTTGTGTAATGCTCAACAACGCATTCAGTTGCGTCAAACAGCCTTATTCTATAAAGTTGATCCTGATTTTGGGAAAAGAGTAGCCAGGGGGCTGAGCTTGGATATTACCCGGGTGGAAAGGTTGGCAAAAATGTCGAACAAGGAAAGGGTTGAATCAACAAGAGGATAGACCTGAAGGCTGGAGGCTGGAAGGTTATTGTTGAATTATGAAGGATGAAGGATGAATTATAAAGGATGAAATCCCGCACAAAAAAAATAAAAATTCCTATAAATTTATCTTTAGGGCAGGGTCTCCAAATAATAAAAATGTATTCATATGAATATCATATTGCTTAACATTTACTATATTGCGTAATTTAGAGAAGGTCAAAATCGTTCCTAGCCTGGTGAAGTCATGATTAAAGAAAGTGATATATATTTCTTTATTCAAGAATAGGTTTTCATGGGCCATAGAATCTCGAGTATTGGCAACAAAGGCGATGGCGCCTTTATCCTTTTCCTTCAAAAATCTTTCTGCAATAGAAACACAACGGGGTGAATCAAAATAGCCATTCAGACAGGAAAAGCTTAATACAATAGGGAAAGTTCTACTATTGACCATTTTCTCCCAATGATCAATACTTTGGCGGGAATTTAATATATGCTTATGGGACCACACTCTCAATCCCCCATGTCCCACAAACTGAATAATACCGCATCCCTTATTGATGGCATCCAAGACTTTAGGACTGAAAACCTCATTTGTTTTTTCAATTTTTTCATTTAAGGGCATTTCTTTTGGGAAATGCATAGAGCTAAGATATAGTTTTTCCGCTGCAAATTCTGAAGGGAGGTATGTTTCAGCTATCATATCGGACTGCTTCTCAAAGAGAGGTATGCCGTCATCAGCTACAAACAGCACTCTTTTTTTCCACAGTTCATTATCATTATGTTTTTTTTCATATTGCCTGATCTTGTCAATGATGTTGTTGACCTCCTTTTTAGTGTTTACAGGGAACCTGCCTACTTGCATATCAGGTAAAAGGTCATCTCCACTCACACACACAAACCAATTATCACTAGCTGCATCTTCCTTGTTATGTGCAGGGACCGGATAAGTGGGAAGGAAATTCTTGACCATGTATCCAAGATTATCCTTGTAATCCCAGGTGGCGTCACCCACCAGCAGAAGGTATGTTGGCGCAGGTTTTTCCCAATAATAATAAGCATATTTCAAAAAATCTCGAATGGCCTCTGGTGTGAATAAACCAAAGCTGAATTGATCATAGATATCATGAACATTGACCACTTTAACCTTAAAGCCTTCTTTCTCTCGATAGAGTGCCAATCGTTTTATTGCCGAAAAAAAATCCTCGTGGGTGATAATGAGGTAATCCGCACTATTATCTGGAGAATACAAATCAGGGCCCACAGTCATCTTTTCTATTTTATGGGCTGCCATTACCTTTGAACTTGAGAGAACCAGATAAGACCTCTCTTCGTTTTCCAGTAGAAAGTGATCCTGAAAAATAATGTCTGTAGTGATTTCCGGCTCTATTCTTGGATTAATGATTCGTTTAATATTTTTTTTATCTGTAATATCATAGATTTCAACTTTTTTTCCTCGAAAATCACGACATCTAAATTCATACAAGCCGGGAGCATTTTCAGCGCAATAACTAAATTGGAGCATCCCTTTTTGTGAAGCGTATGTCCACCAATCGATTTCAAACCAGTTAAAAAGTACCTGATCAGCAAAGGTATCCAAATCCCCTTTCACCTCAACTTTAACAATATTATCTCCTTCCACAAGGCATTCAGAAGGGAAAGAACCTTCAAAATAATGAGATTCTTGCCCGCTCCAAATCTGATCTTCGATCACCTGATCGTTTATACTGACAATGGAGTGATGGTCCTCTTTTGTTTTAGGATCATCAGTCAGCCCTTGTAAAGAAAAACGAAAAGTAAATTTTTTCTCTTGATCAATCTCAAAAAGATCAGGTATCACAAAATATTTTTTCCCCGGGGCTCCTTCCGTCGCCGATATAGTCGCCCAAAACCATCGGTCCTGTTGATGAGAAGGTGGCGGGGGATTTAGGTATTGATGGTCTTCCTCACCGTGATAAGTAACTTTAAAGGAGTAAGGTGCATATTCCGGTTCTCCAATCATACCGTTTTTTTTCTCCATCCTCCGACCTTTGGTTCCTTCCCAAATAAGCTGGTAAACATTTTCATTTGTATAAACAGTGTATTCTTCCGGCAGGTTAATAGCATAGAAGGTAACCGCATCATCACTGCTAAGCGCCCCTTTCTTTTTCGCCTGCACCCAAAGGGGCACTTCATATCCTCTATTGTATAGCTTTAGGGTATCGGGATTAATTTGGCTCAGTGCAAGGCCGGCTTGGCTCAATTCCTTGCCCAAGATTCGATAAAGGCCTTCTTCTCGCGTTATTATCTTTATAAATTGAGTTCCAACAGGAGAATAGGGTTTTATTATTTCTTTATGATTACTTCTCTGTTTTTTTCTGTATTTCTTGGCCTCTTCATAATTGGCGATTAAATTTTTTAATACTTTTTCAGAAGTTACAGAATCTAAATTTCCATCCCACTCCTTTTCATTAGGGGGATGATTATTTTTTCTAAAATCAATTTGTAGAAAAATATTTCGAAAAAATATTTTTTTTCTTGAGGAAGGGTCAATGTAAAGCGGATTTATGATCAATTTGGCAATTCTTTGGTCCCTCACCCATCCTAGTGGAATTAATTTAATATTTTTCCGAAACTCCTCTGCTTTTCTCGCTTGGTGAATCGTCTCTTCAATTTTTTTTTGATGAACGAAAGAGTATTCAGTTTGTAAGATTTTCAGGGTAACTATTTCAGCAGAAGGTATACCCAACAGTTCGGTAAAAGAGGAAGAAGGGGGAAAATTTTTCCATGGATCTGAATTTAAGATGCTCAGAGGATTTAAGGTAACTTCAATGACCATCTGTTCAGCAATTGATTTAGATACCTTGACTTCTAAATTTTTCAAGGAGTGAGCAGTAGCTGATGAACAAAAAAATATGGTGAGCAAGAATAAAAAAGTAAAGGATGTATCACCTGATTTAGGCATATAATAATCCATTATCTATATTTTGAAAAATGAAAAAATGATATGGAGGCTTTATAATATCACTTTTTATCAATTTTATTCAGTAGATTTTCTGAATTTTCTTAAAAATTTTTCGATACAAACATACATGCCTCTTCGAGACGCCACGAATTATGAAAATATTATTTTTCAGAGTGTTATAAGGGTATTTTCGAAAAAAGTCTGGTAAAGATCGATCCACCATATTCCAATGACCTATGATGTGAAAAAAAGAATGGTGTTATCCATGAAAAAGTGAAGACTTTATTGTTGTTATTTGACAGCATATACGCTGATCATTTCAGCGAATACATTGTAGAAGAAAAATTTAGTGATATATGGGGTATATTACTAAGCTGGCTAGTAAATGGTTAAAAAGGAAGAGAAAGAAAAAATTCTTCCTCTGGGGCCACTTGTTTGATCCTCACACCCCTTATAAACCTCCGGCTCCTTTTGATAAAGAATATAAAAATCCATATGATGGAGAAATTGCATACATAGATCAGTGTATAGGCAGTTTAGTTTCCCTTCTCACAGGAAAGAAAAAATGGGCTAAATTAAATTTTAATTGGGCCCCTTTGGAAGGTATAATTACCCCTGACGGCTATAACGCCCTTATGATTACGAATGATATTAAAGCCAAGGCTGAAAATTATGGGATTGAAGTATGTTTCCATAATCTACTCTTTTTCTACTGTTTGCAAATTTTTTAGGTCAGTCTAGAAAGGGAATGTAAGAACATCCCCTTTTACAAAAAAATAAAATAATAATCAAGTATAAGGACGCTATTATTCATGGCATTATCCTTAATGGCTTCTTCCTGGAGTCCCGATGACACACAAGGGGGTCTGGTCACCTCAGGCGGAGGCAATGAGGAGAAAAGATTTGGCGCCTTCCGGTATGGCGGTGTATTAGGGACCCATGCTTACGGCAGAGTCTATAGGATGAGGCAGTTTCCGATGATGGCTATAAAACCGCCACTTTGACGAGGGGGACGCAAAGGCCACTTTGAGTCCTCAGCACACGGTCCTCCCTGTAAGCGAAGCTTATCCATTAGTCGAGTAATTCATCTTTTTTGCTTTAGAGAGAGGATTAACAACCCCATTGACCGCATTTGCGCCCCACAACCTTGCCCCCGGCCCTCTGATCACTTCAATCCGCTCGATATCCTTCAAAACCCAAAGAAAGGATATAGACAAACATATTACTTTTTCTCAACTCCCGGAGGGTGAGCAATTTAAGACATTAAAAAAAAGTGGAAAACAATTTATCGATACCATAAAAATGGGTTTTTTTAATATAGAGAGGATCATCACTTGTTTCAGCTCATCAAGGCTGAGCGAGGTAAAATCGACCGCGTTTTCTGCCTGGTCTTGGTCGTTTGCGTGGCATGGATTAACCATGAGGCCGGACAGCATAAGATAAAAAGTAAATATGAAAATAAAAATAAAAACTGCCGGTATGCCCAATTCCAGTAGATATCTTTATGCTTATTTAAGGAAGTTTTCATGGATTTTTCCTGCTCGTGGGGAATATTTCTTGCGTTGATTTTTTTGTTTTCTTTTTATAGATGATATAGTCTGGAATCCGATGATAATTATTATGTATTTTTTTCTGTAAGTCTATTTATAAAGGAGCTATATATTCATTATAAGAATACAAACTCATCAAATCTGGGAGGCAAATATACAAGTGGTATAGATGCAAAGGTCAAAAATAGGATGAAAGTTATGAGAATGTCGCCATGAATTTAGTAGGCATTTGAAGAAGGAAGGGAGAGGGACCAATCAATGCGCCCGCCCCCTTTAATAAACTTCCACTTATTGTTGCCGGCATGACCTGAAGATAGGACAAAATCATCCCGTTCAGAATATTTTACAGAAAACCTTCCATAGGCATTAGGGGCAAATTTGCTCTCATATCTGAAAGCCCCTATTCTTTTTTCCTCATTACCTAAGCCGGATGTAGCAATTCCTCCTTGTGTGTCAACCGCATTTTTGGTAATAATATTAATAACACCATTAACGGCATTTGCTCCCCACAAAGCTGCTCCCGGCCCCCTGATTACCTCAATGCGCTCAACATCCTCCAGGAGAATATCCTGTACATCCCAATAAACCCCTGAAAAAACTGGGGTATATATACTTCTTCCATCAATAAGAACAAGAAGTTTATTAGCATAACGATCATTGAACCCACGCGCACTTACCGCCCAGTTGCTGGAATTAATCTGGGCAACCTGAAATCCGGGGACTCTCCTCAGAAGCTCGGGGAGGCATGTAGCCCCGGAGCGGCGAATATCTTCTTGAGTAATTACTGATATGGCAGAGGTTACCTCAGAGAGTTTTTCAGGTTTTCTTAGCACTGATACAATGGTAACCTGCTTTAACTCTTCCAGGCTGAGGGAAGTAAAATCGATCGATTGATCGTTAATTGGTTCTTTAGCTAGACAAGCTGTTGTTTTTATTTGATAAAATAAAAAAGCAACAGTTATAAAGAGGATTATACGGATAACATGATTCCATTGGAAACATTGAGCATCATCAAAAAAGCATTTCATTTATTCCCCCTTGATTGTGGAGAGAAAAAGATTATTAGAGTTCTCTTTTTCCTAAATCGAAATTTAATGCATCAATAATTATGCCATAGGCAATCCATCGCTTCAATTGTTTGAAAACAACAATATCCTAGAGAAAAAAATTTTAAGGTAATATTGACTTAGCCCAAATGGGCGAGGGTGGTATTAATTTATCCCTTCTTTCTTTTCACCCTTAATTTATGGCTAAAAACTTCGTGTTTTTGCTAAAAGTTTAATGTTTGTAATAAGTTAATTTAGCTTTTAAGTGAGGCTTTTTCATGAAAGCACTCTTTATAAAATTATTCGTCAATTTAATTTTATAAAAACGGAAATCTTCTTCATAATTAAAACCCCACTATCCGCTTTGGCTGCTCTTAACAGAAAGCTTATCTCACCAAAAAATCGTAACAAAATCTTTAAGCAAGCAAAACAATTCG
>JAUWIR010000066.1 GCA_030605265.1 Pseudomonadota bacterium
AGTTTGTAAGTTATAGCACGGTTTTATTTTTATTGTCAAATAAAAATTATGAAAAGTTAAACAAATATTAACAGTTTGAAAAAGAAGGAGTTATCAAAATATAATAAATAAAACAATATTTTATTTCCTAATATAATGATTTTTTGGCCCATTTTGGCTAATCTTTTGTTTTTGACACGAGATGAAAATTTTTCCAAAAGAAGGTTATAAGATTCATCTTTTAATAAACAATTAAACTATCATCTATGGATTGACTATGACCAAATTTTTTTATTATAATTAAACCGTTATTAAAATTTATCGGGGGACTAGCTCAGCGGGAGAGCGCTGCCTTCGCATGGCAGAAGTCAGGGGTTCGAATCCCCTGTCCTCCACCATCTTATTTATTTTTAAATCAATAACTTACCGGCTTTTATACTCTCTTAAAATCGTCCCCGGATCGTCCCTGTATTGTAAAATCCGTCCCTGTAATTTTCTATTCAGACTCACCAAAAATAATCTAATTTTCCATCAATTTAAATCATTTTTAGGAGGATATTTGTATGCCTTTAACAGCACTAAACATGTCAGTTATCAATGACAAAATTCTTGCAGTTCTATGTGAACAAACGCCGTTTCCATTATTCGAACTTGCTATGAAACAAAAGAGGTTTTAGAAAATGGGTAGATCACAGCAACAGAAGGGCTATAGAGGAGAGAATAATTTAAGGAAGCTACTGGTAAACGGCGGCGTAGAATGCCAAAGGGTTCCCCTGTCCGGTGCAGCACCCGGAAGAGATGGGGATCTTATTATTAATGGCGGTGACAAAGGAGAAGTGAAGATCCGGGGTAATGGATTCAAACAGATTTATGAATGGATAATTGGGAATAAATTCCTCTTCGTCAAGGCTGATAGAAAAGATTATTTAGCCGTGATGAGGATCGATGATTTCATTAAATTGCTATCGGGGAATAACTAAAAATGCTTAACATAATGACCCTTTAATTAACCAAATTTATTCTGTCCCAAATAGTGGACTTAGACTTAGAGGTTAAAAATGGGAAGAAAAACAAAATTAACCCATGAAGTAAAAGAGCAAATTTATCTGATTATTGCTGATGGCAATACTTATAAGGTTGCTTTTCAGTCATGCGGGATAGGGGAAAGTACATTTTATGAATGGATGCAACAGCCGGAGTTTTCGGAGCTTATAAAAAAAGCGGAGGCGGAAGCCAAGAAAAAGCTCTTAGGGACTATAAAAGCAGCCTCTGATACTAAATGGCAAGCTGCGGCATGGATACTTGAGCGGCGTTGGCCGGATGAATTTGGAGCAAAACAAAAACTTGACCATAATGTCAATGATAGGCGAATGGGTGAAGAAGAATATCAGGCAGCTTTAGGAAGAGTTAAAAATATGTTGAGAGATGAAATATTAGCAGAGGAAGAGGAAAGAAAAAGGCAAGCTGAAAAGGAAAATCTTCACTTGGTGAATGGATAAGAAGGGGCCCCCGGAGGACTTCTTGTGGGATGGTGAATAGATATGACAGATTTTGAATTCAAACTTTTGAATCTATACATTGCAAAGGTAAATAGTATTTTAAAACAGATTACTGAGGATATTCCCGATAATCGTCTCCAACAGATAAATCAGTCAATGGGGAAAGTCGCCGATGTTTGGACCCGCTGTTTACTGGAAAAAGCAAATCTATCAGAATTTAAAGAGGCCTTAGCTGAATGGCATTCATTGCAGGGTGAAGCCGTAAATTTGTGTTTGCCAAAACGGATCAATAGCGATTTGGTAGATGCTTATATAAAAGCTGTAAACGAGGTTATCAGGACTCATCTTAAGGACACACCCTCCAATTATCAAAAGCAGTTGGAAGAAAAAGAAAAATGCCTTGAAACTGCCATAAACGATTGCCTAAATGGTCAGGTAGATTCTAATAACTTTACTTCCACCTTAGAAGAATGGAAGGCCTTGGCGGCAACCAAACCAAGGAAGCAAAGAAGGACTTCTCCCACCGATAAACAGATTAAATTTGTTGATGAGTTTATGAAATGCCTCAATGGTGCCGAAGCTGCCAGACGAGCCGGATATTCAAAAAAGGCGGCAAGAGAGATAGCTTATGAAAATAGGAAAAAGCCATGGATTAAAGCAGAGATTGATAGGCGGCTGGAAGAGTACTCAAAAGAGATAGATGAAAGGATAGAGAGGCGGAACCAAGAATCGCTCAGGCGGTATCACAAAAGACGGTTTAAATCTTTCGGATTTTGATGAAGACATTAGATAATGCTATATATTGTGGTTCAAGGGAAAAATAACACAATATGTTGTATTACGATTGTAGTACAAAACAGGAAAACATAGATTGTAAAGTGCAATGGCCGTACAAATGTACGGAAAATGTGGTGCCTTTATTCCTGGGAGAATAGGGTAACAAAACGTAACCTTAGATATGCTAAAATTAGAGGATTATAAATTTCAACTATTTAGCGTGATTAAATCATGGGCTTTCAACCGGGCCTGGCTTTCTGGTAAGCAAGACCACCTTTCCTTTGGGCTTGACGAGCAAGGCGAAAAACGGCCTTTTCCATTTGATTGAAGGCATCAATATATTTTTCTTTCCATTCAGTAGCTTTTTTTCCAGTAAAACCCATAGCTAAAAGAGAAAATCCTTTTTTGGAAATTAAGTACATTGGCTGCTCTTTTTTTTGCTGATTTAGGTATGAGGACGGCCGAAAATTCAGCCGCTTAAATTCTTCTGAACACTCTAAATTTTCAATCGACTGAAGTACATTTTTATGCCTTTTTCCAAATTTCTCAGCAATATCCAGCGAAGTTGTCCAAAGCTGATCATTTTGTTTGATAATTGCAATTGCTGTGGTTTTTTTCTTCTTAAGATGGTTCTTATTCATTTAACTTTTAACCTTTTTTTTGGTATGACATAAATCTTAATTCCCTAAATTGTTTCATGGCACACATTAGCTATGTGACTCATATTCCCGGAAATATGATACACAAAGAGCCTTGTCGATAATTCATGATACACAAAGATAATCCGCTATATTTAAACGATAAAGAAAGTCCACGAGAAAGCCGAAAAATATAATAAGAAAGCAGATTTTCTTGACTTTGTTAACCAATATGGTTAACAATGTTATATGGATATTGTTTTTAAAAATGAAAAAATTAAAAGAATATTCAACACTGATAAACTTTTACAAAAAAATTACGGGTATGAGCAGGCCAAGGTGATTGGAAAACGGCTTTATGAATTAAGGGCCGCAAACAATTTAGAAATAATGAGGTATCTGCCTGGACGGTGCCATGAATTGAAAGGTGCTAGGGCCGGACAAATATCAATTGATCTAAGGGGGCCTTATCGGCTTATTTTTGAGCCTTTAATGCAAGCTGATAATAAAGACGACCCCTTGGATTGGAATAAAATAACTTGTATTAAAATCCTAAGCGTGGAGGATACACATGATTAAATTAAATAAAAATCAGTTTATTCCGGATTATGTTTCTCCACCAGGGGAGACACTTCTTGAAATATTAGAATCAAGACAAATGACGCAAGCCGATCTGGCAATAAGGACCGGTAGGACTAAGAAGCATATCAATTCAATCATTAAAGGGAAGGCTCCAATTACGCCGGAAACCTCATTACAATTAGAGCGTGTATTAGCCATACCCGCGAATTTTTGGAATAAACGAGAGCAAGATTATCAAGAAGCATTAGCAAGGATTAATGAACAAGAAAAGCTTAAAAAAGACATAGCCTGGTTAGATAAAATCCCTGTAAAATCGATGGTTAATTTAAAATGGATAAAATCTCTTCCCAATCGAATAGACCAAATGAGAGAAGTTCTTAAATTCTTTGGTGTGGCATCTCCTACCCAATGGGATAGATGGTTAGAGGAATATCCTGAAGCTAACTTTCGGAAATCCCCAACATTTAAAAGTAATCCCTCCGCAGTGGCTGCGTGGCTACGTAAAGGGTTATTAAATGCACAAGAGATACATTGTGCCCCTTATAAGGCAAGTGAATTTCAGAATATACTTCATGGAATGCGCTCATTAACACTTGAACCTCCTGAGGTTTTTCAGCCTCAAATGATACAGTTATGCGCTAGTGTTGGTGTAGCAGTTGTTTTTGTCCCTGAGTTACCCAAGCTTCGAATAAGCGGTGCCACTCTATGGTTAACACCCACAAAAGCTTTAATTCAGCTTAGCCTTCGACACAAGACAGATGATCATTTTTGGTTTACTTTTTTTCATGAGGCAGGGCATATCTTAAAACATGGCAAGACAGATTTTTTCTTAGAAGATGAAACGTGTGGTGATAAACAGAAAGAGGATGAAGCGAATAAATTTGCATCTAGCATATTGATTCCACAGAGGGCGTTTAAGAATTTTATTTCTAGAAACAGGAGATTCAGTAAAGAAGCAATCAAAGAATTTTCGTCTCAAATAGGCATTTCTTCGGGTATTGTAGTTGGCAGGCTTCAACACGAAAAGCTTATTCCTCATAGCCATTGCAATGATTTAAAACGCTCTTTTAGGTGGGCATAAAGGAATATTATCCTATCCCTCCAAGCATCACCAAGAACCTCACCTTGCTCAGGTGGTGGCGAAGTGTCCCTTCGTTTTTCCTCCATATTTACCCAAAATTATGCCGAATTAGGGTTATCCATTTTTGCTAATAACAAACAAAAGAAAGGGTAAAGCAATGAAAGTAAAAACTGATGTGAGGGCAGGGGCACCAGGAGATATAATGTGGGCATTATTTAATAGCTTAACATATTCTTTATTGTGGATAATTTGCCATTTTATAGAGTTCCCAACTTTTTACGTATAGAGCACTATCTGATATTGATAAAAGAGCATGGAAGAAAAACCATTACCTAAAGGCATCACCAAAAAAGAATCACACCTGCACAAGTGGCGGCGAAGTATCCCTTCGTTTTTCCTTCCAGAGATCGGTATAGAGGCCGTTTTATCCTCATTCAATCCTTAGCCTTTATGATTGGGTGGGTTGAAGGGTGTAAAGGGTTAAAATGGCGTTTGGTTGAGGGAAAGCCGGAAAAGGAACTTGTGGAAAATTTTCCTGAAGTTAAAAAAGGTATAAAAACAAGGGATATTGTAGCCAAAAAGGTCGGATTCGGCAATCCAAAAACCTACGAACAAGCCAAAAAAGTAGTAGACCAAAGCACCGAGCTTGTTGGGGCCATGGATAGTAAAAAAGCCGTTATAGGGACATCAATCATTATTGCCTGAGCGGCAAAGAAGAGAAAGAGCTATTACTTAATTATTTTTAGTAAGGGCTTCAATTTTTTTTTTTCCTCTAAAGCTTTTCTTTTTATATAAAGGGATAACCAACCATTACCATTATGGTCAAGGGATAAAGCAAGGAGATTAATGATTGGAAATAAAAAAATAGAAATAGCAAACCATAATTGATCCCGCGGGAAATCGATTATGGAAAAATAAGTAACAAAAAATAAACAAACGATATTTGCGATTATTGCCACGAAGCGCGTGAATTTTTTCAAATCATTTCCCCTTTCTCTTTTACTTTATGTATATTTTATTATCTATTTCCTTTTGGTTATCAGATTTTATCTTTTTTTAAGTTGGTCTTCTTTGTCTTGTTTTGCTGCTAAATAGTCGTTGATGAATTTATTTACAAGTATATAAATATGGCTTCAGTGTCTGCAAAGGCATATATACCTGTATCCCAAGCAGTTGTCTTTTATGCCTTTATTAATTACACCCACTATGCTGCGCATCCTCTGGTATCCTTTCGTATATTTTTGTGCATTGTTTCCAAGTGATTATGGGGATTGCAAAACACAAAGTGAAAAATCCCCACGCAAACACCCATAAAACAAACCTTCCAAGCCAATGGTTTGTATAAATATTAACTCCAACTATAGGACGGCCATAATCATCGACATCCGGATAATATTCGCTATGGTAACCTTTAATATTTTGATACCCAATATTATTTTCTATATGATTATAATGCGCAAATATGCAAAAACTTATTCCAACAGTTAACACAATTGCAATCGTTCTAATCCATTTTGATGTTCTTTTTGAAATATGATGGCTTTTTTTGCTATTCTGAAAAATAGTTATTCCAATGGGAATAGTTAACCATAATATATAGAAAATCAAAGAATTTGCTCGGTATAATTCACCAACAAATCCAACCAGAATAAAAAACCCGAAGAGTAATAAAATACCAACAATAATATCTGGTATTTTTTTTATCTTTAATGCAATTAATATTAGTGCTTCTTTTGCCTTAATAAATTTATTCATCTTGATGAAATTATTTTAGTTTTTTTTCGTTAGGATGGCTTATAAAAATAATGCCGTTATTCCTCTTTTATCTTAAGAAACTCCTTCAAACTATTCTCCGATATTAGAAAAGGGCTTCCTATCCTTTGGCCTTTTAATTTTCCGGCCTTAATATAGCCATCATCTAAGCCCTGGTTATTCCCCTAATATTAAAATACTACTCTATATTCCATATGGTAGTCAAAATTTATGTATGAAAATTTGCCATTCAATAAAAAATGGAATATATTTTATAAAAGAATATTAATTTCTCTTATTCACTCAATCGAGCCACTAAATGAGATACAAAAGCATTCTCTCAATAACCATAGTCACTTTGCTATTCTTGGCTTATAGTTCTTATGCCTTATCCCCAAAGCCACAAATTGAACAAAAACAAGAGTTTTACCAAGTATTACGAATTGTTGATGGTGATACTATTGTTGTTTCCTACAATGGCAAAAAGGAACATATTCGTCTATTAAGGATCAATACCCCAGAAAAGAAACAAGATGGGTATAAGCAAGCTAAAAAGGCCATGGAGAAACTGGTAAAAGGAAAGAGAGCAAGGCTTGAATTTGAGCATACACTGGAAAGAGGCAAATATGGCCGAATTCTCGCTTATATCTGGGTAGATGATATGAACGTAAATGTTGGTGAGGCTAGGATGGAGCAGATTTTGGACCAAATACGGGGAGGGGAAGTATGCTGATGATTTCAGGAAAGCTGAAAGAGAGGCAAGGGAAGCAGAAAAGGGATTGTGGAAAAGCAAAATTAGCCATAGTTTTTTAATCTTAGATAGAGTTGCTGAGTGGTATCATGGGGTCAATGAATTAGCTGATACTATCTTTGAATAGGCTTTCTGTGAAATAAGAGAGGGGATGAAAGCGATGCAAAAGTTATTTAAAGTAATAATGATAATTGTTTTATTGGGAATATTTTTACCTAAAACTAGTAATAGTTATTATGATGACATGGGTGACTTCGGGATCGATCTTGATGAGTTTTATAATAATACAACATATAATTTTTTGAGTTCATATTACTTTGAAGCCAATGGGGTGGGTAACATTTATTCTAATCTTTACTTGGATGGCTTGACTGAATATCACAACTATTGGAATTGGATTGATGACTTTAAGGGGCATCAATTAATAGGGTACAGTTTAGGAGGGGGAATAAATAATTTTAAAACTTATGGGTTATACCAGAACCATGACTATTGGAAATGGTTCAGCCTCAATTATAGATTGAGTGATTATAGTTTTTGGGGAATGAATAGTTATGGATTAGATGGAGCCAATAGTATAAAAATCTCTAATTTTTCTAATTATAGTTGGTATGATGAGGTTAGTGAATACCGAATGGACTCACTATCTTTGGAAGATAGGAGGGAGATATTCGTGGAGATATTAAAAGAAGTGGTTTATCTCTCAGCAAGGCCCAAAAATGGCGAGGTTGAACTACGCTGGGCTAGTACTGATCCTAATGCTAATGCAGATGATTTCCAAATCGTGATCGAGGTTAATGGCACTTTACGGAACCCGCCTATTACTCCTATTGTTTGTGATTATAAGGGTGAATTTAAAAGTGTTGTAACCGGATTAAATAATGATGAGGAATATGTATTTATGGTTAGGCAAAAAGAATATAAAGGAATAGCCGTAGTAAAAGCTACGCCAAGAGATAGCATATTCTTTGATACTTTCAACTGGGTTTGGACGGAAGCGATTGCTTGGGGTGATGGCTCTCCTGTCGGAATAGAAATAGGCAATTACAGCGAAGAATATGATTTAGGGGCGCATGGGGAAGTTTTAGTTATTGAGCCGGAAGAAAATATATCAACTGAAGGGCCTATGTATTTCGTCGAGTGCGTAGTTAATGAATTTAATAACAGCAAACAATTCATAGACTTGCGTATTAAAACCGAAGAAGGTAAACCATTTCTCATTTATGTAATGGTCAATGACAGTTTCTGTTACCCCTATGAACTATGTTTTATTTTTGACCACGCCGAAGCTATTGCAAATACTATAGGAGGCGATGCTTTTGTGTTTAAAGGAACAAATGATCCATCAGGGGGCACTTGGGCAGACGGGAATTGGCATGATACAACTTTGTCTTTAAATGAAGAGCTTCTCTTCTATTTTGATACAAGTCTGGAAGATATACATAGTATTCGTATAGGGGGATACGGAAAAGTATACGTAGACTATTTTGCTGTTTATTGATTATCTATTTTGGGCGCATGAAAAAATTATTTATAAATTCATAATCATATGAAAATGGATTGCTAATGTTTATTGTTCTTCACTATGAAATAAACGAAAAAAGATACCAGAAGATATCCCAAATATGCCAGGAATATTTAATGGCGGGTGAAAACAGCACCTTTGAGGGTGAAATAACAGATGCGGATTTTGATAAAATGGCCTATGAACTGCAAGAAGTTACAAAAGACCAAGATTCAATAATTGTTTATCCATTTCGGCAGATGGAATTTGAGAAAGCCCTTACAGTGCTAATAATGAGGGGGATATTAAATTCTTGTAAAATCGGCTGTTTAAAATATTCTTTGCTTCCAAGGAGCAGAGAATGAGAGGGATTTAATGGAAAATAGTATACAAAAGCGCGTTCTTTTTACGGGAATTTTACTCCTCGTAGCTTTTTTTTTATTTTCTGATTGTTATGCAAAAAATAAAAGTACAAAAATTATCTCAGCTCAAAATGGGGCACCCAAGGCAAAAAAATTAAGTAATTTCGATCTAATTATTAAAGGGTCCGTCATTCAAAAAGAAGCCAGTGATAAATCTTTAGAAGAGAATGTAGTTGAAGAGCACTTAGATAAAGCAGAGGCATTTATGGAACAAGATGACCCTAATTCTGCGCTAAGGGTATGTGCTTTAGTTTATGTAAAAGCACCCTCTAATCCAAGGCTTAATGCATATATTGCTTGGATTTTGTTAAAACAAAATAACCCATTAGAGGCAAAAAAATTTATTCAGACTGCTTTAACGAATGAAAAGAATGAGGCATCCAAACCTTTTTATTGGCTCATGTTAGCTGTCACAAATTTTTCTCTTGGCCAGAAAAAGGAGGCAAAGAGTGTCCTTGATCGGGCAATAGAAAAGCTCTCCCCCACTTCAGAGAAATATGCGCAAATCTTATGGTCAGGTGGCCAGTTATATGATGATCTTGGCTTTTCTTTAGAAGCTTATAATTTATTAAAAATTTATTTTCAAATGACCCCACCTTCAGAAGATCCCGGGGCCTTCGAAATATACACAAAATTATCAATATCTGAGAGCCCAGAATCCGAGCAAATTAAAATTATTCAATCATATGTTAACCTCCCAGAAGAAGACACGTCCGCAGCACAAAAGAGAAGAAAAGTGCTCGGATGGTACTTTGCTTCAAAAAATTGTGATTATAGTAAGGTTGCTGAATTAGCCTATCAAAATTTACTAATAGCTCCCCCTGAATGGCTGGATATATCCGGGCATGAGGCCATTCATGAAAAGCTTGAGGACAAAACTATATTTTTAAATCGGCTCAATGTTCTTATTCAAAAGTATCCAGAAATTTTGACTTTTCGAATCCAACTTGCAGAGGCTTATGAAAAAGCTGGTGAAATTAAAAAAGCACGCATGGCATATGAAACGATTCTATCGAAAGACCCTAGACATCATTACGCCTTGAAAGGTTTAGGCGAATTAGAATATGAAAATGGTGATTTTAAAAAAGCTATAAGATATTTAAACAAGGCAACAAAAACTCGCCCCACCGGTGAGAGTGAGAGTCCTTTTTCTTTTTGTATTCTAGCAAAGGCATATGAAGGAAATTTTGATCCTAATATGGCATTATTAACATGGGAAAAGGTGAAAACCATAGCCCATTCTATATTATATGCAGAGAATAGGTCATTCATGGATATATTAAGCGCTAAAGTATATGGAGATTTATTTAGAGATACAATAATTGAAGCAGAAGAAAGAATTGAGATGCTAAAACTATACCGACCTATATCTGCCGAATTGAAGGAGACTATAAATCAAATTTTTCAAACTTTGGCAAAGTATGACAGCGCGAATGATAAGCTAATTGATGGCTTCAAAAATACAACACCAAATTATGATCAGTATGGTGGATTTATTACGTACAATGTATCTTCAGACATCTATTTAGCTGAACAACTATATCGTGATTGTTCAGCAATGGCCTCCCTAATAGATGAGATACCAAAGATTATAAAAATCCGGAATTTGATTATTGAGGGGGCTAATCAGGCAGCATCGGCTGTTGAACTATCTTCAAAAGGATATTATATAAGCCTGAAAGATTATTCAGGGCAGTTTGAAAAAGGAACTGCTCTTAGGCGTGTTGCGAATCAAAAAATTGCTGATGTTTGTGAATTATTACTTCTATTGGAAAAAAAACATTGTCCGGACTTTCAATCGGAGATTGAGTGGATTCAGAATACAATAGAATATTATAAAATTAAAGACTAATGGAAATAAATATTTGATTGATGCCTTTTTAATCCTTATCACTTTTCCTTTTTAAGCTTGCCTAGCCAATAATTCGAACAATTCTCATTAAAAATCAAATTAGTGAATTTTTTTTAAAGAAAATGATTGACAATGCCGATTGATAGGTATTTATTGTTAATTATCGTACACTATAGTTAACTATTACCATTAAGAGAAATACAAATGGAAAAAGAAGCAGAAGAGACACAAAAGGTATTGAGGGAGGTTTTGACTACACCCGAAGCTACAGAATACCTAAGAACTACCAGGCAGACACTTATTAAGTTAGTAAAAGAGGGAAAAGTAAAAGGAAACAAGGTCGGCAGGAATTACCGCTTTTTAAAGGCCGATTTAGATAAATTCATCAGAGGTGAATAAATAAGTCGGACTTAAGGAATGTTTGCACCATTCCCTAAGTCCTGCCAAACATTGGTCAAGCGCGAACCCATACCAATGAAAGGCTTTTTATATCATACCAAATGGGTTCCCCTTTTGAAAGGGGGAAACAATGTTTTTACTTCCCAAAACTTCAACCCTTCATTCTTCATTACCATCCATAAGCCTCAGTAAAAACCCATACCAAGAGCTTATCAACTCTTTCCTCAGTGGTCGGAACAAGAAGACCATTGAGGCATATCGCCAGGATTTAGGCGATTTTAAAGCCTTCATAGGGGCCGATTCCTTGGATGATGCAGCAAAAAAGCTGCTCTCTTCTTCTCAGGGGCAGGCCAATTATACGGCACTACAATATCGGACCAGTATGGTTGATAAGAATTTGGCCTCAGCAACCATTAACAGAAGATTGGCTGCCCTTCGTTCTTTAGTAAAGCTGGGGAATATTCGGGTGCGTATAGAAACACGTTTTTATGCAGTTTTAATTGTAATTTAAATACATACATATAAAAACCCATAAAAATACAAAAAAGTACTTGACATATCCGTAAACAGATTATATTAGTACCACGGTAATTTAATTAAGGATGTTTTATGACATTAACGCAAGGACTCATGTTGGATGAGGAGCAAAGTTATACAAAAGCCCAAAATCGAATAAGTCAGTCAAATACCTCTATTGGTTCTGACGTTACAGC
>JAUWIR010000283.1 GCA_030605265.1 Pseudomonadota bacterium
CAGCTTAACAGCTTAATTTATAGAGGGTATTTGGATGAATATAAATGTGGAAACAATAGATAAAAATTTTGATTTTTCTGAAATTTTGGATAAATTCAAATCAAAAGAGTCCCTTCATTCAGGAAGTATAGTCATTCATTCCGGAAAGGTGAAATACCCTGGAAAAAAATTAGTAAATCTTACGCATGTGTTGTTGGAGAAAAAGACAAACATGATTAAAGAGGAATTATATAAAATTGGTATGCAAGCAGCCCAAAAATTTCATATTCTTCAAATTTATATTAATCATAGACTTGGTAAGGCATTACCGGGTGATGACATCCTTCTGGTGATAATCTCGGCACCGGACAGAAATAATGCTTTTTGCGCTGCTCAAATGATTGTAGATGAAATTAAAAAAGAAACCATTGTCTCGTTAGTTGAAATGGGAAAGGATGAATGAAATAATTTTTAGCTATCTTTTGATTCTTTGGATTGGATCTTTTTTAGCCTCTCGGCTTCCTTGAAGTGAAATTTGGCGGCCCTTCCATTTCCCTGTAAAGAGAAATGTTTACCGAAATTTTGGTGTGATTCACTTTCCTGCCCTTTCTTTTGATAAAGTAGCCCAAGAACAAAGTAGTTATTGGAGTAATCGGGGTTTAAGCTTTTTGATTGTTGAAGATAATTAATCGCCTCATTTATTTTGTTCATTTTTTCCAATACTCTGCCTAAATAGTGAAGACCTAAGAAATCCTGAGAATTGAGGATGACCTTTTTTAAAGGCTTTTCTGCCTTTAGATATTCTCCCCTGCGAAAAAGAAATATGCCGAAATCTCTGAGAATATCAAGGTTATCAGGATCGATGGCCAGGCCTTTTTCAAAATATGTTGAAGATTTTTCTACTTGGCCAATTTTTTCATACACCAAGGCTAATCCATATGGATTAATAGAATCATTTGGGTCTTTTTCATAACCTTTTTCTAAATTTTCTAGAAAATCTTGCAGATTGTTTTTAGATTCCAAGCGGGTCCAAATTTGGAATTTACGAAATTGATCATTATCAGCTTTTAATGAAGGAGATAGCCCCTTGGCTCTTTCTTTCAGTTTTTCCAAATGATAGAGACGTGAATTCGTAGGAGGGTGTGTGGAGAGATAAGCGGGAGGCGTGATGCTGAGGCGCTCTAGGCCGGAAAGTTTATTCATGAAAGCAATGGCCCCTTTTGCTTGATATCCGGCCTTAACCAGATAGTTAAAGCCGACTTCATCTGCCTCATCTTCGAATTCTCGGCTATATTTAAGGAGGAAAGATTGGTTTGTCCCAAGACTGAAAGCAGGGATAGCTGTCTGAAGGTTAATGTCTTTGGCTAAGAGCAAGCCTGCCACCATGGCCGCCATAGTAGCAATGTCTACTTTTGATTTCCTGCTCATCAATCTCCTGAAATGTGTTTGGGTTACATGAGCAGTTTCGTGACAGAGCACAAAGGCTAATTCATCTTCAGAATTAACAGAGCTTAAAAGTCTTTCAGTGAAGCAAATATATCCATTGGGCAGGGCAAAGGCATTTAATTGATCGGACTTTATTATAAAGAAGCGAAAGGTAAATCTATTGGGGGGAACCTGTTCTAAAATTTTTTCTCCAATTTTATTAATATAAGCCTGCATTAAGGGATTGTCTGAGAATGTCAACTGCTTCTTTAGTTCTTTGAAAATTTTTTTTCCTAATTCTATTTCCGGAGGGCCCGCTGATTTAGAAGCGGCAGAATATTGAAGAATTTGATCCTGTTGGGAGAAGGCATATGAATGGGGAAAAAGGGTCAGAACTATGAGAATGAGGAAAAATAAAAACAACCACGGCTTATAGTTTAAAATATTTTTCATTTTTTTATCTATCTTTGTGAGAGTATTTTTTTATTCTTTTCTCTTATATTATTACATTTTCAAGAGAATGAAAATAGTCAAAAAGCAGCAATTCTCACTTTGATATTTTTTTAGATTAAGACAACATTTTTCACCGCAGAGAGCGCAGAGTTCGCAGAGAGACCATAAGAAAAACTCAGCGTTCTCTGCGGTGAATTATTTTTTTTACTGGGTAAAGAAGGATTGAAAGAAAATTGATGAGATTCAGTAAAAAGATCAACTTAAATCCAGCGTTTAATAAATGATCTGAGTCCTCCTGATGCCTTTACAATGAGAAGTGGAGTTTGGCAATTTTGGGCAACTGTTTCAGGTATGGAAGCTTTAGTCACTTGATGGATTTTAGGCATCTGTGTATAGCCAAGAACAATAAGATCGTAATTTTTGCCTTCCTCGATAATAGCCTTGGCAATATTTGTCTCTTGAATGGTTTTTGTGTGAATTCTCTCTTTGGAAATGCTTAATTTATCCTGTTGTTCATTAATAAATTCTTCAAGATTAAATGATCTCTCTTTATTATAAACAGACAAGGTGACAATTTTCCCATCTTCTTTTCCGGCCAGAATACTAGCCACTTCCAGAGCAAAGGCCCCGTTAGGCCCACCGGCTATGGGAACAAGGATATTTTTAAATTTACGGTTACCCGTGTCCTTTAGAATTACCACATTACAAGGCGCTCGCTCAATAATGGGATCAACCGTGCTTCCAAATCTGAATCCATAAGTTTTGGGTCGCCCATGCCAGCCTATAATAAGCATGTCGGTTTTTTTTTCTCTAATTGCGCTTATTATACCGCGAGCAATATTACGGCAATAACGCACTGTTGTACTTAAGGGAAAAAGCGGGGCCAGATACAGCATGGTTTCAACAATGGCTTCTTTTCCCTCCATCATGTATTCCTCTGCGTGACTTAGGTCAGTTAGGGGAGTTTGAGCAGGGACAGGCACCATGTGGAGTAATTCCACCCGTGCCTTTTTAGCTCCACATAGCATATAAGTAGTGCGCACCATCTGAAGGGCATTTTGAGGATTGGCCACTGAGACCATAATCTTATATTCATCTCCTTCAGGCGCTTTTTCTTCTTCAAGTATTTGTATTTCACCCTCTGAGGTAATTACCCTTGATTTTGAGTAAAAATGATAGATAGCGATTCCCGAAAATATCCACACCGGAGCAATAATCCAAGCGATCAAACTCATGTGGACAAGCCATACAGCTAAAATGCCTTGGCAAATAATGGCAATTATTGGAAATAAGGGAAAAAAGGGCATTACATACCCGTAGGTCAATTCATCAGCCATATTTACTCTTATTTTGATTACACAGATATTGACCATAAAAAAAAGTAATAAAAACATGATACTTGCACTTGAGGCCACATCCATGGTGGGCAAAACCGTGGCCACCAGTATAATAAGACCTCCTGTGATGGATAAAGCCACCCAGGGGGTTTTTCTTTTTTTAGAAATTTTGGCAAAAAATTTGGGGAGCATATGATCTCGACCTAAAGCATAAGAGGCCCTCGTTGCCGAATAAATGGTGGCATTTAAGGCGGAAGTGGCTGCAAATATTACAGCTAAGGTTAGTAAAAGGTTTCCCATGGGCATCAAGCGAGCGATTGCTTCACCAAACCCTCTTTCCTTAAATTGGCCGATCCATTGCCACGGCGGCATATTAATCCCAGGGGACCCTGCTTTTACAGCAACAATAGTAGCAAAAGAAACTATAATGTAAGTGATGGTAACTATATATACGGAATAAAACATGGCTTTGGGGAGATTTTTCCGTGGGTCTATGGCTTCATCCCCTGTTTGGGCTATTACTTCGAATCCTTCAAAAGCTACATAGGTGAATCCCATAGTTACCAGTAACTTCGACCAGCCATTTGGTAAAAAGGGCTTGAAATTTTGAAGGCGTGACGGATCTTTTAAGGCCATGAAAATGCCCACCAATCCGATAAAAATGAGAAACAGGGTTTGCCCTAAAGTACAAAAAGAACCCACTTTTCCTGTTTCTGAAGCACCCTTGTAATTTATATATAGGAACAAGGAAGCAGCCATAATGGCTATAATTTTTTCATTAATAGTTGTGGACAAGGGGATATAGGCCATTATTCCTAATCCCTCCAGATAACGAACAATATAAATGCCGAAGGTCACTGCATATAAGCTGCCGGCAACACTTGAAGCAAACCACTCCATCCAACCTGCAACAAAACTGGTGCCGCGACCGAACCCCAAGCGAGCGTAATTATACGCTCCTCCTGCTCGAGGGATTGCAGAACTCAATTCTGCATAGGCCATGGCCGTAAACATGGCCAGAACACCATTGAGTGCAAAGGTAAGAATCCCGCCTCCGGGTCCGGCCACAAAAATGGAATTTCCTAACCCCAGGAAAACTCCCGCGCCTATCATCATACCCAATCCCATCATGGTTATGGGAAAAAGGCCCAGTTCACGAGAAAGTTCTGAAGAGAGGGTCTTATCTTCCATTGTGCAACTCCTGCATAATTTCCCGCAAAGAGCGTAGCTTTTTTTCATCAATAAGCTTTATCGTCGATCTGCACAATAGAACAAGATAGGTGATAAATACTACAACTATGGCAAGAATAATCCACCCGATAATAAAGTCTATTTCCATAAATATTTTCCTCTTTAGTACTTTTTAAAAGAAGGCCCTAGTTTTAATCTGGAAAATATACATCAGTAAGGCAATATGGTCAAGTAAATACGTGGCATTTGCTTTAATTATTAAGCTTAAAAAATTATTTGTAAAAGAAAATTTATTCAATCACTTTATGAGCTATGAGCTTAATCGCTGAAAAGATCAATTTATGTTCTAAAAAAAGAATTGCTTTCTGATTCAAAAAGATAGTTTCGTTAGTAATGAATGATAATAAAAAATATTAATTTTTAATAAAAATTTTCATAATGAATTATTCACTTTTTATGTCTTTTATGTTATATATAAAACTGTTATTATTATTGATCATTTATTATTAAACTATTTTAATTTTTTTTGGAAGAAAATAATGATAAAAAAAATAGAAAACAAAATAAGGAGAAATAAAAAATTAAAAAGTCTTCATGAAAAAATTATGAGGGTGCTTCTTTGATTGATCAAACTGAAAATAAAAATAAGGAAAAAAGAATTAATTTAATTTTATTTTAATTTTTATCTAATAGTTAATGAAAAAATAAACCTGATTTAATTATCAAAAAAGTATAGGTTGATGAAGATTTTTTGCTGTGCTATTTTGTCAGAAAGGAAAAATTTATGGGTTTTAAACTCTCGGAGGAGGAGTATCAGGGGTTAAAGGCCGTCCAAAAATCCGGCCAAGACATTAAAGAAATAATTATAGAGGCTTTAGAACAAGTTTTGACATTTGTTGAATGCACCAATTTAGAAAAAGAGAAAGAAAAAATTATAGTAAATTTATCTAAAAAAATTGAAGATTTAAAATTGACCACTAAAATGAAAAGTAATTATATTAATTAGTCTTTTAGATTTTGAATATTTTATATTTTTTTGTGCTGCCAGCTTAATTGTAAATAGAGGCTGGCAGTTTTTTTTTGGCTTTTATTTTTTATATTAAAAATAATTTTTGCGTATTACCTCTGAAAATTAGTATACTATATTAAAGATAAAAAAATAAAAAAGATTTATTTTATTACATCCAGGTTATTGGGTAAGTGTATGTGGGATGCAATTTTTCTTGGCTTTTTATTTTTAGTAGGGGCTGTGTTAATAACTAATGTCCTGTTCTTTTTTTGGGTAAATCCATTGATTTCATTATTTTTTCTTTTTTTTATCTTTTTCCTCGCCGTATCTATTTTTTAAGTTATGTAAATTATTAGGGGTAAAATAAGCCCCGGCCCTATAAAAAAGACCGGGGCATATTTATTATATTTTCAGAGAGTTGAATACAGTTAATAAAGCGATCAGCAAACTAAAGGAACTGCAAATTCCAATAATGACTTTTTCATAAACTTCTAATTCCCCGACTTTTTCTTTTATGATTTTCATGATAAACCTCCCTTAATTAGAATAGTTTTGATTAATTTTTTAACTCTATTTTTTTTCTATTAATAATAATTTGTTTACGAATGTATTAATAAGAATGTATTAATAAGAATGTATTAATAATAGTAATTCCAAGATTCATGCCATAGTGGTATTTCGGTAAAAACCCCGCTATTCACAGAATCTAATAGTGCTTTGCTTTTTTTATATAAGATAAAAATTGCTCAAAAAGGTGATTCAAAAATGCTTTCTTAAATAAAAAAGAATTGGAAAAATTTATGTGCCATGCCAATTTCGAGAGCTACAGGTTTTTATGAACCTTCTCACAA
>JAUWIR010000097.1 GCA_030605265.1 Pseudomonadota bacterium
CTGGTCAGGTTGTCAAGCTGGGTTTACCACCCTGGGCTTAAGGAGTGACGGTAAGGTTACCGGCTGTCTTATCATGTCTGATGCTTTTATTGAAGGGGACTTGAGGCAAAAAAGTTTGTCGGATATATGGCAAGATCCTCAGGCTTTTTCTTATAACCGAAACTTTACTGTAGATATACTCAAGGGAAAATGCAAGTCCTGCCAGTATGGCAAGATCTGCTGTGGAGGCTGCCGTGAGACGGCCTATTCTTTTACAGGAGATTTTTTTACCCCCCCCTTTTGCCTTTCTCAACTTGAAGCTACAGCATAGTAAAGATAATAATTTCTTTCCTTTAAAATATTGAGTTTAAATCGTATAATAGATAGCATGTTATCTCTTGTATTTGTCAATATTGAGCTTACCTTAAAGTGCAATCTTCATTGCCTTCACTGTGGATCAACTGCCGGGAAGTCCCGCCTTCAGGAATTAACTTCTGATGAGTGGATCTCCGTGATACAGCAACTGGCTGCTCTGGGATGTCGGGAAGTATGTGTTCTTGGGGGCGAGCCGCTGCTTGTGCCTGATTGGCTTAAAATCATCCAGGCTATAGGAAATCTTGGCATGGATGTAGTGATGATCACTAATGGGTGGCATATTGATTCTGAAAAAGTCAAACAGCTGAAAAGCATCCCCCGCCTGGATAGGATTGGGGTAAGCCTGGATGGGGCCACAGCCAAAATCCACGATTATATTCGAGGGAGAAAAGGCTCCTTTCAAAGGGCCCTTGATGCGCTATGGATGTTGCGAGATGCAGATTTTGAGGTAGGGGCGATTACTTCTGTTTCCCGGTTAAATCTTTCTGAATTGATTAAGATACGAGATTTACTGGTGGGGCAAGACATTACCTGGCAATTGCAGACAGTGGCAGGTCATGGGCATCGCTGGTCAAAAGAATGGAATATTACCCCGGAACAGCACTATCAAATTGCTGAATTCATTTCAAAGAGCAGGGGGACTTACGGCGTTGGGGCCCTTCCCATAGCAGGCAGCCACTGTTTTGGCTACTTCTCTGAAAGGCTAAAAAATTATACTGAGCTTTCTGTCTGGCCGGGATGTGCCGCCGGCTTAGCTACCTTGGGAATATGTAGTTCCGGTGAAGTGAAACCATGTTTATCCCAGCCTGATTCTCGAATCATCGGCCACCTGAGAAAAGAGCCACTTAAGACAATTTGGCAAGATAACGCACGTTTCCGGCGCACCAGGTATTTTCATATGGGTATGCTTGGAGGGTTTTGCCACATCTGCCCCCATGCAGGTAAGTGCCGAGGGGGATGTCCTAATTTGCCCACGGCTCTTTTAGGCTCTGATAAAGACAATCCTTTCTGCTGCTATCGATTGGAAAAAGAGGGCCGCGTTCCTCCTGATCCTCTTGAAAAAGGATGGGTAGAGTAAAAGGGAACACTATCTTTTGTCTGAGAATGCTTTGATTGATAGGATCTTTTTTACGAAGCGCTTCTCTGTGATAGATACAATATCTTTGCTTTTGAGACATATTTGTATATTTGTATAAAACAAAGGCGAGACATTTTCATCTCGCCTTTGTTTATAAATATTAATTAACAAAATAAATATTAAATAAGTCCTAATAAAAGCAATGTAGTAGTAGAAATCCCACCACCACCAAGTAATAAAGCGGTAGTGATACCTGGAACTGTTGTGGCCACAGTAGGTGCTGTTAGGAGTGGAAGTGTGGTGGGAATAGTAGGAATTACCGGTGCAATTGTAGTAGGCAAAAGCCCGAGAAGGCTAAGATTAAGTAATAAACTCGAACTCCCGCCTCCACCAGCTAAAAGTATCGCAGTAGTAATACCAGGCACTGTTGTAGTAACTATAGGAGCGGCCGCAACAGTTGGGACGACGGGAGCAAAAGCAGTTATGGGTACGCTAAACGTAATTGTTGGAGGTGCTATTGGTGCCAAAGTAGTTATACTAAACCCTGCCGGTGTAACTGTAGGTGCAGTTGTTGTAATTGGTGGTGTAGTAATCAAAGGGAACAAAGAAGGTAATAGAAGACTGGCAGTTCGGTAAGGTAGTGTAGGGGTGAAAGAAGGGAATGTTGGAAAAAATCCATAAGAGAAGGGTGAAAAATAAGGCCCATAAGGCCCATAGAAAAAATATTGTGCTTGCGAAGTACTATTAAAAAATAATGGCAAAAAACAAAGAATACTGAAAATGATGAATTTTTTTATAAATTTTTGGTGCATAAAAAAGTCCTCCTTATTCACAAATCCCTTGAAAAAAAATGTAAAAAAAAATTTATCCCCTCCTCTCTTTTAACTTCTTGAAAAACTAATTTTCCTTTTTCCTTTCTCCTTTCTTAAAATATAGTTAGTGTTTTTACCATAGTTGCCTAATATGACGAAGCAACCCAAAACTGCTTATGCTTAAATATAAATTATTTCTATTTCACTAAAAAATTTATGTTAATAAAAAATGAACACCATCTATATTTTTTTCTAACATTACACATTTATTTTCCTTAATTAGGCATTTATCTTCTTTGGATGAAAATAAAAAGGATATTTAAGGATAGTTGATTATCAGAGCAAATTATTTAATGGGTATATAAATAGATAGAAACCTCAGCTAACAGAGTAAAACAAATTACCTCAATTTAAAAATTATTTCCTATTGGAAAAATAAGAATGCATTTATAATGCCGATTAAAGGTAATAGGCTGTTTAGCTTTACAAACAGAATAATATCAAATAATTAATGAACAAAAGAGCCCTTCTATTATCCGATGACCTTTTATTAAATACGAAAATCTTTGCCGTCGTGTGAAAAAAAATTCCTAGTCGAAAAAGGTAATTATATTTAAAAATGATAAATTATTGTATTATATACATTGATACTTATGACAAAATATCGGTAAATAGAATGAAGGATTATTAGGATTGAAGATTATAAATGAAACTATTCAAAAAAACCCTTTTCCTAACATAAGCGCTTAAAATGAAGACGCTTATGTTAGGAAGCAGTGGCTATAATATAGTGCTTAATAAACTCAAAATAAAAGCTGATGTTGCCGGTGCGGTAAGTGTTGTGGTGGTAATTGGATTTAGAGCAGGAAAAGATACGGGTAAAAGTGGGGCAGTAGCTATAATTGGTACTGGAGCATAAGTTAATCCCACTAAACTCAGTGGAGAATAAGCAATAAGCCCGGGAATCGGTGAAGGGATCAATTGAGCAAGAGATATTGCTTGGAGAACAGAAACTGTAGGAATAAGAGTACTCACACCAACCCCTCCTACAGTTGCAACAGGTAAAGCCGGCAGGGTCGGAGCGGGAAATAATAAACTAGTACCAGGAGTTGCAAGAGGAACTGCCGCTGTACGATAGGGATCGAAGGGATATGCCGGAAAGGCCGAAGGAAAAACGGGAAAACCAATAGGGACCAGTCCTAAATAGGGATCAAAAATATATTGAGTAAATTGAGCCCCTGCCCTTGGGACAATAAAAACCAAAGAAAGGAGCATGGCTGTACATGCTATAAATATTTTTAGTTTCCAAAAATTTTGCTTCATTTGTAAATCTCCTTACTGCTAGGCTCCTAAATTTATATGCTGAAAAAAAATTTTCAGTCTATCTTCCTTTAAACATTTCTTTAATACCACGCCCGCCGTAATGGCGTGCGTGGTATATTAAGAGTAAGAGATAGCAAATTATGGTACTAGAGGACCAAGGCCAAACAGCAAAGCCGGCGTTAATAATGACTGTAAAGGTGGTGAAGGATTCAATATAGATGCAAATACAGGGTAACTGGCCAATGTTCCACCTAATAAAGTCTCATAAGCTACAGCATAGGCAGGATAAGCATTTATAAAAGCATTATTAGCTACCGGCAAAGTGGCGTTAATCCAACCGGTGCTTGTAGGGGATAACGTACTCCACCCCTTTAATGCGGTTAAACTAAGAGGAGCAGCGAGCCCGGTAATCGGATCTTGAAGATATTTGGGAGGCCATGTTTGCACTCCATAGAAGGGATCATAATAAGCCATGCCAATAGGTGTATTATATAAAAGCCACGGATAATCCAACTGAGGATCCCAGGTTAAACCAGGCTGCACTGGAAGAACTGTGCTTGGTCTCAAATTACTTACTATTGGAGTCGGCAAACCGGTTAACGGATTGATTGGCGCGAGAGGTGGCGACCACAAAGGCCACAGAGTATTATAAGGGGGAAGAATTTCCCAATATTGTGCCTGTACAGTAGATGTAGAAACTAGTAAAAGTGCTGAAAACAAAACAAGTAGAAAAAATGTAAATTTTACCTTTTTTCTCAAATCCATTTTATTATCTCCTCTTCCTTAAAACGAAAATTTCCTAACCTTTAATTAAAATTCAGTTCTCTAAAAAACCCTGAGAACATATGCTGGGAATGGTCTTAGGCCTCACCTCCTTATGTGTATTTTAAAACTTCTCCTTAAAAAAATAGAGAGGCAAGCTTTGATGAGCGGGAATAACCAGAAGAGAATTACCTACTTTACGAATAGTTCGTTGTTAAAATCAGCTTGCTCAAACATTGTTTATTGATTTGACTTTTAGTATGCCTTCGGTAAAGAGGCACACTTAGTCGTCAAACTATAGAGGAAAATGATGCATTTTAAATGCCAAAAATTAAAATTATACACTTTCCTTTTCTACTATTATATAATTCAGATAATTAATCCATCAAGAAGGCTTTTTATCAAACTCCTTAACAAGGGAAATTCATGAAAAAAATTTCATATATGAAAATCAAAGACCTTCAAAATGTGGAATTTTTTTCTAGGGAAGGGAAGACTCCACTTGATTTAGTAATTGCCTGGCATGTTGATAATTAGGATTAATTCTTAAGGCCTCTTTAAGACATTCTATACCTTTTTGAATATTTTTATTCCAAAAGTAGCAATAAGCCATTTGAAAAAAAGATACTGAATTTTCGGGATTTGACTCTATTGCTTTCTGGTATTCTTGAATTGCTTTTTCGTATTCACCTTGTTTAAAGAAGGTTAATCCTAAATTAATATGAGCCGTTTCATTGCTTGGGTCTATGGCTAAAATTTTTCTACATTCAGCAACACCGGAATCGGTTTGGTTAAGAGCAAAATATGCTAAGCTCAATTTTACTCGGGCCATCAGGTGTTTTTCATCTTTATCAAATATTTTTCTATAAAATTCAATTGCCTGCTCCAAATCACCCTGATTTTGAGAAGATAATCCTAAATGAAAGAGGATATCAACATTCTCAGGCTCAAAAGAAAGGGCTTTTTGAAACAATTCTATGGCCTCTTCAAATTGACGCTGCCGATAATAGATAGTCCCTAAATTGAAATAGGCCTTTCCATTACCCGGATCAAATTCGATGGCCCGTTGAAACTCTTCAATCGCCCTGAGAAAATCATCTAAATGTACATAGGATATTCCAAGATTATAATGAATCTCAGAGGAGTTTGCTTCTAATTGCTCAGCCCTCTTTAATTGCTTTATTGCTTCATGATAATTTCCTTCTTTAATGGCAATAGTTCCCAGACAATTATAGCTATTGGCAGAATTAGGGTCGATTTCTTGAGCTAAAGTTATTTGCTCTGTTGCTAAATTATACTCACCCTCATGGATGTATACTTCCGCCAAACTTATCCGCACATCAGCCCTCTGATCATCCATGGTTAGGGCATATTTAAGAATATTATAGGCATCATCAATCTTCTCTTGAGCAAGATAAATTTTGCCCATAATATTGTAAGCATCTATATAGTGTGGATTTATTTTGACTGCCTTTTGAATAAATTGAAGAGCTGACTGATACTCCTTTTTTAACAAATAGACATTCCCCAGACCTAAAAGAATGTCAATATGTTCATCATCAATAGCTAAAGCCCGTTCATAAGATTCTATGGCTTTATCGTATTCACCATTTGAAGTATAGAGTGCACCATAATTTTGATAAATCTCAAAAGATCCGGGGTTTAAATCTAGGGCTTTTTTAAGCTGTTGAAAAGCTAATTCAGTTTGTCCAAGTTTAAAGTAGACCCCTCCCAAATGCATATAGGCATTAAGGTAAGCCGGATCAATTTGAAGGCAGTAAAGAAATTGATCCCGAGCTTTAGAAAACTCCCCCATTTTCTGATAAATATATCCGGTCATAAAATTACCGAATAAATCTTTAGGATTTATTTCAAGGCTCATGCGAAAACTCTCAAGAGCTTGATCATATTCTCCCCTGATATAATGAAAAGCAGCCTTATTAAAATAACTTAAAGTGATAATCATATCTTTGGGGTCCGGATACTCTGCAGTCTCCTCTCTATACTGTTCAACCGGAGCTGTCCTCAGATAGCCGAGCTGTTCCAATTTTTTTCTGGTATCCTCATTTAACGGCATTACTTGAAACCTTTCAGATTTATCTACAGGGGAAAACTTTTCTTTCACCTCTTTAAAAAGGTTTTCCATATATCGGACCTGGTCCTTTTCCACAAAATAAAGATTATGCAGTTCTTTGGGATCATCACCAAGATGATATAATTCAGGCTTTGGGGCCTTTATGTATTTCCACTCCTCTGTTCTCACTCCTTCAATCGGGCTCCAGCGATGATTATAGAAAGAAAAATAGCTCTCACAATAAACAGGCTCATTTTTTTGCACCTCTAATGAATAAGGCAACAATGCTTTTCCCTGTATAGAGGCCGCAGGCCATTCAACCCCGGATAAATGCAGAAGTGTCGGAGCAATGTCCAAATTACTTACTTGTTGATGAATCAGTGTATTTGCGTAATTTGCATTAGGGCAACGGATAATCCAGGGAATATGCAAGGTGCTGTCATAAATAAATATCGCGTGACTTGGTTCTCCATGCTCTCCTAAACTTTCCCCATGATCGGAAACGAAACAGATGATAGTATTATCATATAACCCCAACTCCTTTAATTTCAAAAAAAGAGTTTCCAAGCAGTCATCAACATAAGCAATTTCAGCATCATAGTTGGCAACCATATTTGGAGGGTCTTTAGGCTCTAAAAGTTGGCTGTCTCCCTTATATTCATCAGGGGGACTATAAGGGGCGTGCGGATCAAAACAATGAATGAAAAGAAAGAAGGGATTTTTTTTCTTTTCCAACCACTCGATGGCCCCTCCAATAACGTCTTCAGCCCTTCTTTCTTCATAGAGAAGCTCTGTTTTTTTCTTACCTGAATCCATTTTATCATTATAAAGATCAAATCCCTGATCCAAACCGAAACGAGAATCTAAAACAAAGGCCCCAATAAATGCCGCAGTATGGTAGCCTTGTTCTTTATATATTTCAGCTAAAGTGAGGCTTTCATCCTCAAGACGAAAGGTCCCATTATCTCTGACACCATGGCTTAATGGAGACTGGCCGGTCATTAAAGTAGCGTGAGCGGGAAGTGTTATGGGTGCGGTGGTATAACAGGAGGTAAACTGAATACCTTCTTTGGCTAATTGATCTATAGTTGAAGTTTTCGCTTTTTGATATCCATAGCACCCTAAATGATCAGCCCGTAAAGTATCTATGGAAATTAAAAGTACATTTTGATGATTTTTTTTTCGAAAAATTTCCGCAGGTTTTTTCCCTTTGGTTTTAAGAGAACAAGCAAAACAAAAAAATACTACGATCACACCTACTATTTGTTTTTGGTAACTCATAACTATCCTTCCTTATATAACTATATTTCCTTAATCATTTTTTAAAAAAGGAGTACTTTAAACTATTGAACAAGTGATTGTTTTTAAAAAAATTCTATAAAATCTATTCACCTTTTTTAAGCCACTGCAATATTAATACCGGCCCTATAAGCAATACTACTCTATATCTCTCTGCTCATGGAGACAAGCTTTTCACCCCAAATGGTAAAAATGTTAAAAAAAGTGTTCAATAATTAATCTGATTATTCGCAGCAATAAGTAACCAACCAGGCCGTGTAAAATAGGCTAGTTTATTTAATTTATTATAGTTAAAGCACTTTTGGAGCAATGAGTAATACCTTTATTAAAAGTGGCATAGTTATTGCTATTTTTAACAATATCAATGAATTTTTATGACAATGTGCAATATTTTCTGTTTAAAAGGTGTGCAACCATTGAATAATCTATTTTCCTATTATACTAGATATTTAGCTTTAAAGCTTTTTTTTATTTCCTTAGTAATCTTCAGTGTGATTATTTCTTTCTGTCTTTCAGGATATGCCGACTATTATTATAATAATGTCTTGATAGGCAGTGGAACAAAAGATCAAGTTCATCCTCAAATTGCTGTTTCAAACGAAAATCATTACATGATTGTATGGGAAGATAACACAAATGGCTCGCCGGATATATATGGTGTTATTCTTAGCACCAATCAATCAACACCATACACTTTTCCAATTTGCGCGGAAGCGGGAAATCAACGAAATCCGGTAATAGCCTGGGACGGAACGAACTATCTTGTTGTATGGGAGGATACCAGAAACGGCGCATCTGATATTTATGCTACTCGAATCGCTCCTAATAAACAAATATTAGATGGCACAACAGTACCGGGGCTGCCAATATGTTCGGCAAACAATGATCAACTGCGCCCCGCTGTAGTCTGGAGTGGTGATAACTATCTCATAGTTTGGGAAGATGAACGTAACAGTTCCAGTAAAATTTATGCTATGAGGGTTTCGGCTTCCCTTGGCTTATTGGATGGTAATGCCGGCACAGGAGGGATATTCCTGGGGGGAACGGGAGGGGATCAGACGAAACCTAAAGCAGCCTGGAATGGGACAAATTTTTTTGTTGTCTGGGAACATCATCCGGATAATGATACATCTGATATTTATGGAACAAGAATCACACCAAGCGGTGATATGCCGGATAATCCCGGAAGTGGTCTCCCACTGGGTGTTGATGATTTTATTAAATCAAACTTAAGTATAGCTTCAGACGGTGAAGATTTTTTTATAGTTTGGGATTCTTATTCTAATGACTATCTTCATGATATAGTTGGCCTTTTAATCTCAGATGAAGGGGTGCCCCATCGATTTGGTCCTTTTCTCATTACCGAAAATCAGAACAATCAACAAGCGCCTTCTATAATATGGTGTAAAACCAACTATATGGTCTTATGGAAAGATAACCGTAATGGTATTGATGACAAGATAGAAGTTTTTCTTGTTCGGCTCAATAATGCCGGGAGTTTTCTTGATACGGCAACAAAAACCAATCCTATTTCTTTAGGAACAGTAGGGTCCTCTTTAAACAACTCTCCGCCTGCAGCCATTTGGAAGGAGGATAGTGCGGAATATATCATTGTCTGGGAAGAGTACAGAAAGGACCTTGGGTATTATGCTTATGATGTCTACTCTCGACGCTATTCTGCTGTAGCCCCTCCCCTTCTCTCATGGACTGAAGAAACCAATTTCCGAGATGACGGAGTAAATCCGGATAATGCTCCATCAGGGTCCTCTTTTGAGTTCAGGGTAAAATATCAAAATCAATATGGTTATGAACCAATACAACGTCAATTATGGATTGATAAAAATGATGACGGCCAATATAATCCGGAAAATTCGGAAATTATTAATATGACTTCTGATTCAGGGACTAATTATCTTCAAGGAATAATCTATAAAGCCACCACCACCCTAGAATATGCAGGAGACGGGAAGATCTCTTATAGATTTGTTTTCTGGGAATATTCTAATAATGCAGCAGCAACCGGAAGCCCTACCAAGGATTCAGAAGTTAATTTAGGAAATTCAGAGGCCCTTTTACAATGGTTGGACAGTTCAGATTATAATGGAGACGGGGTGAATCCTGATACTTCCTATGGGGGGACCTCTTTTACTCTTAGGGTGTTGTACAAAGACTATGATAATGATCCGCCAACAACTAAACAAGTATGGGTTGATCTTAATAATAACGGCTCTTATGATTCCGACGAAAAATTTTCCATGGACCAATTTGATAGCCAAAGTTATGCTGAAGGAAGGACCTATACAAAATCAATACAATGTTACTATGTACCTAATTAAACAAATACCAATGCGAATAATCTTAAATATCGCTTTTACTTTATCTCTGATAGTAAAATTGTAGAAGGTGATCCCTCAAATGATCATTTTTTCTCCATTTCTCCCTACTCGTCTATTCCGGTGGTTGATTGGCCTGATGATGACAATTATACCGAAGGTGTCAAAAAAAAAGATGGTAGTGTATATGAATTTCTTATCAATTATCAGGATAGCGATGGCAATTTGCCGGAATTAAAACAACTCTGGA
>JAUWIR010000489.1 GCA_030605265.1 Pseudomonadota bacterium
ACAGTATCTGCAGCAATAGCCAGGCCCAGGCCGAGTTTCCTTCTCTCTTTGACTGTTATGGCCCCTTCCGGGCAGGCAGCACTGCAATTAAGGCACCGCATACATTGAGGGTGTTGGCCGATAGTCGCCTTATAATTTTCTATCCGGGGCAATCCAAACCAGCAGGCTTCAGCGCAACTGCCGCAGCCCGTACAAAGCTCCTGATCTACTTCAATGTCTACAAGGCGATGCTGAGCAAGTTTAGAATGCTTGGAGACACACCCCATACCCAAATTTTTGATAGCACCGCCATACCCTGCCAGAGGATGACCCTTGAGGTGGCTGATGACAATTATAGCCTCGGCTTGATGAATGGCCCCGGCTACCTCGATTTCGGGAAGTAGCGGATCGGCAGAGGGCATCGAGACGGCATTTTCGCCCTTCAGTCCATCGGCTACAATAAAGGGTGCAAAACCGAATCCATTGGCCACTGCCGTCTCCATGGAATTAAGCGCATTAGAACGCTCAACCGGGTAGTAGGTAGAGGTATCAGTGAGGAAAGGTTTTCCGCCCTGTTCTTTAATCAGATCAATAATCTGCTTAACAAAAAAGGGCCTGATATAATTAGGATTTTCCAGTTCACCTACATGAAGCTTCACAGCCACCAGGTCGTTTTTCCCAATGACATCAAAAAGGTGTGCAGCCTGATAGAGCTCCCGGGTTTTGAACAGCATATTAATAAAAGGCTGCCAAGGAGTAAAAAAGACGGTATTGGGGTCCATAATTATCTCTCCTGTTTATCTTTATATCTTTATATCTTTATATCTTTATCTATCAAGTGCATATTTCAATTTCAATAATGAATAATCGGATATAAATACAGCGTTTAAGCATTCCGTTATATTAAATACACTTTTGTTTTAAAATCAGAACATGAGTAAAGGAGGGGGAATTTCTTCGATATGGTGCGTTACCAGGATAAATGGTGCGTTACCAGGATAAAAAATATTTATAGCTTCGCTTCCATTTAGGACTGGCTTTCCTAAACGGAGAAGACGAGTTATTGTTCAACTAAAATCCACACGGGCATCCTGTAACACGCTGGCAGCTATTCCTCTGGTATCTTTTCCTTTTATATGAGTTTCATTTTTATAAAAATGCTATCCTGAATTCAATGTTTATATGTCTTTGCCAGAGAAATAACATTAACTTATTATAAAAAATAAATATTTATAGACATTTGATAAAATTATTGTAATAATAAAAAGATAAAATACAGCAATATAAGTTCATGTAAAATTATCTACCAGAAAACATATAGTATTGTATGCTTTTTGGTAGCCGTATCTAATTATATATATAGAACATCATTTAAAATAAGACATACACAGTGAATTGTAGACAAAATGGATCCAAAAACAGAAAAAATACTCGCGAAAAAAAATGAAATAGAAGATCTCTTGAATGAATGGGGATTTAATCCAAATTCAGCACCCAGAGATAAAAAAAAATCTCAAATAAAGGCATGGCTTTCAAATTTTCTCCCATCAGAAATCAATGATGCACTTCTTATTTTATCTAAAATACAATACAAAGATGAGCAGATAATTCGAGCCTTAATAGCCCAATTAGCCAAAGAGATTAAAAACATTTTTCAAGATGATTTGTCATCTATAAAATTTTTTCCATTGGGTGCGTCGCCAAGCTCAAGCGGTGGCATGTATCTCTATGATTATCGGAAAGAACTCTCTTTATCGGAACATAATTTTCCTTACAATGAATTCAGTGCACACATAGCTGATACTAAAGCTATTATATTTTTTGACGACATTATAGGTTCAGGCAACCAGGCGATTAGTTTTGCAAAAAAGAATTTAAATAGCTTGGGCGTTAAATCATATTATGTGGCTCTTTTTGCTTTTGAGGCCGGCTTGAGCAAAGTAAAAAAAGAAGCCTGTTTTGAAAATGTAATTTGTGGGTCTATCCTATCTGACGAGGAACGAGCATTTCATGATTCTTCGCAAGTATTCCCTCAGGTAAAAGAAAGAGAAAAATTAAAAATCCTTTGTGAAAAGTTTGGTAAAAAACTCTTTCCTCAACATCCTCTTGGCTATGACAATTCACAAGCCTTATTAACGTTTCCTCATAACACACCTAATAATACGCTTCCCATAATTTGGGCGAGCACAGAAAATGAAAAGGTTGCAGGCTATCCTTGGCACCCAATTTTTGAGCGCAAGAAAAAGAAAAGAATACCCCAAGAAAAAAGAATCCTCTTTACTTCTGCTCATTTTAAACCACGATATGATCTAAAACTTATTGGAAGAGAGAATGATGTCGAAACCCTTACATCATTTCTTTCTGATACTGATCAGCATTTTTTTCTATTGTGGGGTGTTGGTGGCATGGGGAAAACACATCTACTCACCTATACTCTTACAAAAATTAATCAAAATTTTATTTACCACGCTTGTAACAAAGAATTTACAATTGAAAAGCTGTTTCGGATTTGTGGTATCAAGATGCTCACAGATAGTATGAGAATGGAAAATAAAATACAGATGTTTATTGAGCAATTTGTTGGCAACAATATCCACCTCATTCTTGATGATTTCTATGAAGTACTTGACCAGGAAGTCAGGGAGCTGGTTGCACAAATGATTCATATTCCTGAGGGCAAGTTGCTGGTTATTTCACGGGCTATACCCCGTGAGCTGAATAGTATTAATTATACTTTCCCGAAACATAAATTGCCGCCCTTAGCAAAAGGGGCCTATTTTACCTTGCTTGATGATTATGCTGCTTGGAAGAATCCTAATATTCACATTTACGACGAAAACAAAGAAAAAATATATGAAAAAACATTAGGCTATCCCCTTGCCGGACATTTAATAATAAGACTTCTGGCTACAAGAGAAAATCTAGATAAGATACTTAAAAATCTAGTTAAGTTCGATGAAGAGCTTGACCCGCAGGGAAAAGAATTTAGCAGCAGTTTGTTGGGTGTAATCTTTGAAAAAGAAAATAAAGAAGAAATCGAATTACTCTGTCAATTCAGTGCATTTACAGAATCAATAGAAATAGAGGGTATTAGAAATTTGTCCTCTTACAATGTGATCACCCTTGAAAATTTAATTAGGAAAGACCTTATATGGCTAGTAGGGGAAAAAAAGCTAAGTACTCATCCTCTTGTCTGGGCGTTTGCCTACAATCAGTTAAAAAATAAGGCCCAAGTACATAAGAGAATAGCAGATTATTATGAATCTTTTGTTCAATTATATGGTCTGGATGATATTGATAGATTTGAGAAGGCCCTTCAGCACAATAGAGCTGCAGGCTCGGACGAAGTTTTATCCTTTAAATCCAGGATGTATAAATTGTTTAGAGGCAAACACGTAAAGAAACTCATTGATGCAAATACAAATGCTACCATCAGAAGACTCACCTTTGGAATCAACTTGTTTCCAGACTATCTTCCCTTTTACAATGAACTTGGGATTGCCTATAGAGAAAATAAGGAATTAGGAAGGGCTATTGATATCCTTAATCGTGCCATAGAAATTGATTCTAAGCATCTGCCGTCCTATAACCAACTTGGGATTGCCTATAGAGAAAACAATGAATTAAATAAAGCCATTGATATCTTAACACGGGCAATAAAAATTGATCCACAAAATCTGCCATCCTATAACGAACTTGGGATTGCCTATAGAGCAAATAAGGAGTTAGAAAAGGCCATTGCTATCCTTAATCGGGCAATAGAAATTGATCCTAATAATCTGCCATCCTATAACCAACTTGGGATTGCCTATAGAGAAAATGGGGAATTAGAAAAGGCCATTGCTATCCTTAATCGGGCAATAGAAATTGATCATAAAAAACTACCAAACTTGAGCCATCTTGTGAATTATCTGATAGAAAATAAGGTATTAGAAAAGGCCATTGATAT
>JAUWIR010000196.1 GCA_030605265.1 Pseudomonadota bacterium
AAATCTGATGAAAGAGGCTTCCCAAAAATTCAACTCGGAATTATTGAAGGAAAAAAGTTGGCATACATTTCAAGAGCACTTATTTTATCTATCCTCAGATTTTAATTCAGCTAGGCGATACTCTCTCCTGAAAAACAGAATCATTGAAATTACCCCTCTTACTAAAGAAAAAACCAAAGAAGTCATCTATTACCTGGCAGTCCCTCCTCAAACAGTACCTGTTATTATTGAAAGATTAGCTCAACACTCTCTTTGCGGGCAGGATTTTTCCACAAGAATTATTATGGAAAAGCCTTTTGGCACGGATTTTGTCCAAAATCACCTGATGCAGCTTTTGGCCTTGGTGGCTATGGAACCCCCGGTAGGGTTTGCTGCAGACCTGATACGTAATGAAAAAGTAAAGATCTTTCAAACCATCAGGCCCATGGATAACGATTATATTGACACCTATACAGTACGCGGTCAATATGGCCCCGGTGGAATAAAGGGAAAAAATGTTTGCTCCTATCGAGAAAAGGAAAATGTCCCCCCTGATTCTAATACTCCTACTTTTTTTGCCGGTAAATTTTTTATTGATAATTGGCGATGGGCGGGAGTTCCCTTTTATATCCGCACAGGAAAGCGTCTGGCCAAACGAATCACCCAAATTGTGGTCCAATTTAAACAACCTCCGCTTCGCCTATTTGGGCGCACTTGTGATATACTAGAGCCCAATCACCTGGTATTGAATATTCAACCTGAAGAAGAGATCTTTTTGCGTTTTAGTGTAAAATACCCTGAAGGCATAAATCAGCTTTATCCGGTCACCATGAACTTTAACTATCAAAAATCCTTTAATCTGATTCGACATCCTGCTTATGAGCGGGTGCTGATTGAGTGTATGAAAGGTGATTTAACCCTTTTTGCCCGCCAGGACGGGATTGAGGCCATGTGGTCTGTGGTAGATTTAATTATTAATCGATGGGAAAATATTCCTGCTTTGCATTTTCCAAATTATCCTGCCGGAGGCTGGGGCCCGAAGGAAGCAAGCCTTTTATTAGAAAGGGATGGTCGAAAATGGAAAACATAATAAAAATAACCCTGGGGCCAAGAAAAATTTATCTTTTTTCAACCTATTACGAATTGTCACGTTTTACCCTGAAAACATGGGAAAAAATCTCAAGGTTGGCCATAGAGTTAAGGGGACACTTTACTGTTGCTCTTTCAGGAGGATCGACACCAGTTGGCTTTTATCAAAATTTATCTTTCTATTTGCCCCATACTCTGTGGAAAAAAACTCACCTCTTTTTAGCAGATGAGCGTTTTGTACCCCTTGATCATGAAGAGAGTAATTTTAGAATGATACAAAAAAATATCCTAAAAAGGATAAATTTACCAAAAGCCAATATTCATCCCATGGCCACGGAAAACACAGACCCTGACACCTGCGCCAAAAAGTATGAGCAAACCATAAGGGAATTTTTTCATTCGGAAAAAAAAATCCCCCCCTTTGATCTTATACTCTTGGGAATAGGTGAAGATGGACACACTGCTTCTCTATTTCCAGGGGCTTCGGCTTTACAAGAAACCCACCGGTTAGTTGTGCCCGTGCAATATGAAAAGATAAAACAAAAACGGATCAGTTTCTCTTTGCCGCTAATCAATAAAGCCAGAAATATCATCTTCCTGGCCTATGGACAAAATAAGGCCCCAATCCTTTCAGAGGTCCTGGAAAAAAACAATCAAACGCTTCCCGCCTCCCTGGTGGACCCAAAAGAGGGAAGGCTTTTTTTCTTCCTGGATAAAGAGGCGGGGGAATTTTTTCACCGTGACTAGATTCATCAAACTTCATATTTCTATTAATTTGCATTCTTTGGGGCATGTTATAATTATCTGATATGAGTCCAACAGTTTTTAGATATAAAGGAGAAATCCAAACATCCCGGTTATAATTGGCGGCAGTTCCTTATGAATGGCAGGGTTGATGTTTCCGCTGCATCTTCAATACAGGCTTCCAGTAGATGGGGAAAGGTCATTAAAGGCCCGGCCCCTTATCTCCCGCACTGCCAGATATCGCCTTTTAAAAAAATATTCTAATATTTATAGTATCATTTTGCAATATTATACATATTATACAAGCATAATTTTTTTATTGGTGAGACTTTCGAAAAGCTATAATTGTTGAAATCTTGTGCCTGATGTAAGGGGAAATAGAATAATAGTTACATTTCGCTCTTAATCATGTATAATAAGGAAGAAAAAATAAAAATTAATCAGGAAAGTATGAACATGTCATCAAATCAGCAAGCCCCTGGTATTAAAAAATTAATGTCTGCAGTCATTTGGCAATCAATAGTTGATTACGTAAATTTTGAAGATACGGATTCTACTTATATATCTGCCAAATTATGGTTATTTAGCAATAGCTTCAATAATAACTTTTCCTTTCGAAGGCTATGTGAAAATTTGGATTATGAGTATAAGCCCTTGAGAGAGGTAGCTCAAAAATTGCGAAATTGCGGTATTAGAATCAGACAAAACGGGTGTCAACTGGTAAACTTATCCCTTGAAGTCAAAGAAAAATCCCCTGTATGAGCTGTTTTTTGATTTGATTGAGAAAAGCCTTAAAAAGGGGAAAGCCCTCAGTGATCATCTACTGAAAAACCTTCCCTCCCAGTAACTTATTGTAACTCAGCATTTCATACTATCACCTTCTTAATTGTGAACTCGCTTTAGCTATCTGCTTGCTTTAGCTGATTACCCGCTCTAATCGAATAGAGAAAACCCCTCACACTTTTTATTCACCAAGGACATGAAGAGCATGAAGGCTTTCTATTTTCTTCATGTCCTTCATGCTCTTCATGGTAAAAATAAGCATTGGTAACAAAATAGCAGTTTTCTTTCGGAAATAAAATAAAAGTACAATCTACCTTTCTTTCTTTATGAAGGATGCCTAACTTTTCATTCAATAAAATGGCTCATGTTTAACATTGATTGAAAAATAATCCTTTGTTTAATAAATAAAAATTTTGTATAATAGTAATATTATAAATAAGCATTTTTGATCAATTTTCATCTACATCTAAAAATATAAAATAGCATTTTAAAGGAATAAATTGGCTGAACAAGAAAAAAAACTAAGTAAAAAGATACCTTTTCAAATCAGGCAACTTCAAAAGCATAAGGAAGATTTTAACTATAGGCGATTAAAACCCGCCTATGTTCAATGGCTCTGTACTGATCAATGTGAATTTCAATGCGGCCACTGTTCCCTCACTACCGGTCAGTCAAAGGGGGAACCTTTATCCACTAAGGAGATGCTAAAAACCATTGATACTCTCTCAATTCTTGGATGTGAAGTATTCTCTATTACAGGTGGAAATCCTTTTATCAGAGAAGATCTTTTTGAGGTCCTGCAATATGCCAAAAAAAAGGGAATGAAAGTATCTTTGACCACTCATGTTAATGAACTGGAGGAGTGTAAACAGCAAATAAATGAATTAAAAGTGGATTCGATTTTATTCAGTGTAGATGGCTACCGTGATAAACATGACCAAATCCGGGGCAGGGCAGGGGATTATGAAAAAGCTCTGCGCTGTGTTCACCTTAGTTATGAGAGGGAGCTCCCCATCATCGGGGTGATTATTACCCTCCTTGAAGAAAATGTTCATGATATTGATAAAATCATTGAGGATGTTTTCGCAAATGGAGGGAATCGGATTCGGATTCAACCTCTTCTGAAAAAAAATCAAAAAAATAGCCCCGACACCATTAAAGAGGCCCTAACCCAGGTATATAAGGCCAGGCGAATGGGCTTTGAGATTGAAATGAGCGAAGGATTTGGCTATTTGGGAGACCTGGAACCTATGGTTCGCTCATTCAGCTTTTTTTGCGGATGCGGCTGGGACACTTTTACTATCATGCCTGATGGCCGCATTGTGGGTTGTCCTGCTTCGGAGTGTCCAAATGAAGCTGAAGGCAATATCAGAGAAGCCGACCTTAAACAAATCTGGTTTTCCCGCTTTCTTCAATTCAGAGAGGATAAATTGCCAAATCTGCCCTCAAAATGCAGCCAATGTAAATTCCTTCAGATATGCCGGGGAGGTTGTTGGCTTTTCAGTGCTCATAAAATAGATCCTTGCTTCCTTCCTCAAGCCATGGAAGTAAAAATGAAAATTATGGGATAAATTTTTTAAATGGAGGGACTTAAAAATGCCTCATATCTTTCTTGAATCATTAGAGCAAAGAAAAAGTACTCAATCATTATACTCGGGGTTTTTGCCGCAATCCTCGTATGGATATAATCCCACCAGTTCATATTATGGCGGTTATTTAGACAGCCAGGTTTACTGTTATGCTACAGGGCCCGTATCCACAGATTACCAAACTCCGTGGTCTCCTGACTGGTTTGACCCGTCTCCTGTGAATCTCCCCTGGTATGATCCATGGAGTTCACCGTGGTCGCCATGGAGTTCACCGTGGAGTTCACCATGGAACTCACCGTGGAGTTCACCATGGAGTTCACCGTGGAGTTCACCATGGAGGTCACCATGGAGCTCGCCTTGGGATTCCCCTTGGAGTTCGCCATGGAGCTCACCCTGGGATTCACCTTGGAGTTCCCCATGGAACTCACCTAGGGATTCCCCATGGAGTTCACCTTGGAATTCGCCCTGGAGTTAGCCATGGAGTTCGCCATGGAACTCACCATGGGATTCGCCTTATGATTCACCCTGGGATACACATATGGGTTTGCCCTGGGATTCCCCTTTGAATGCATGGTCACCTTTTTTTGATCGCAGTCGAGCTTCTTGCTACTATGGTGGCCCTATATCCTCATCTACCAATTATAAAGAAAAATTTAAACAGGTGAGAGAAACTCTGGTGGCTTTCTTTCAAGAAAAAGGGATATTTACTGAGGACCATAAAAAAAGGTTACTTTCCTCACCCCTGGACAAGGCTTAATTTGTCATGCCCTTTATACAGGAGAGAATGATCGCCCCCTCATTGGGGACCACTATTTTTGAGGTGACCCAGAGGTGTAATAACAATTGTTACTATTGTTATAATGTCTGGAAGCAAGAGAAAGAGTACCCGCAAGGAGAGGTAGATACTGCAGGGGCCAAAAATATTCTTTTAAAGATCAGACGGGAATGTCCCAGCAGATACATGGCCTTTAGCGGAGGCGAGCCCTTATTACGTAAAGATATGGTTGAGTTAACCTCTTATGCTTCATGGCTTGGATTAATGCCCAATTTGATTACTAATGGGACTTTGCTAAATGCCGGGAAAGTGAAAAATTTAATCCGAGCAGGGATACAAATGTTTGAGCTTCCCCTTCTCGCCTCAGATAAATCAGTGCATAATCGTTTGTGCAGAAACGAAAGCTTTGAAAAGGTCATAAACTCCCTTATCCATATCAAAGAAAATCAGGGGAAAGCTTATGTAGTATTCGTGGCTACACGTTGGAACATTAAATACTTTGAAGAAACTTTAAAATTATGTTTGGCTATAGGATTGGACGGGTTAATGTTCAATAGATTTAATCCTGGTGGAGAAGGGTTGAACCATATAAATGAGCTTTTACCCTCTTTGGATGAAATAAAAAAGGCCTTAATCACTGCAGAGGAATTTGCTAAAAATTACGGGTTTAGTGTAACTTGCGGGATTGCACTTCAGCCCTGCCTTATTGACTTAACGCCATACCCGCATGTAGGTTTTGGTTTCTGTAGTGCGGGGACACATCGCTCTTACTACACTGTTGATCCCCTCGGCTATCTTCGTATTTGCAACCATACACCGAGTATTTTGGGGAATTTTCTCACTGAATCTTATGATCAACTAACCAGCAGAAAAAAAGTAGGACCTTTTGTCAAGGCAAGGCCAAAATTTTGTGACCCCTGTTCTTATAGATTTACTTGCCAGGGGGGATGCAAGGCTTCGGCCCAGGTGTGCTATGGGGACCTTTGTCATCAAGACACCTTTCTTTTGAGAAATGCGAAATCCTAACTCAGGCCCCTTGTTTTTGCCGCAAAGACACCAAGTCACTAAGATTTTATTTCTTTACATTATAGTAATGTATAATTTTATTACACTTTTTGTGACATCATCCTGAAAAAAAACGATCTTGAAGGATTTAATATTATAACCACCGCCTTAAGACAATATGGGGGGAATATATGAATGGAGGTGATGCCTGTATTATAATAGAAAATTGATCAAAGAATAATTAGAAAAAACTTGTCTATATCGCTGATTTATTTACCTATACCTATACATTTATTTGTTTATATGTAAGTCTCTTTATGTTTCATGTAATAAACATAGGAAAGAAAAAATGATAAAAAAAATTCATCTTTCGAGCATATCAATTTATACCAAGGCTATTCTTATCTTTAGCATTCTACTATTTTCGGGCGACCTATCTTTTGCCCTCCATGCGGCACCTTACGCCATACGAGCAACAACAATATATCTCTGCAATTAAGAAGGGGGATATCTCTTTTTTGCAGACAAATAGTAATAAAGAGCCTACAAAGGAGCATAGATATTAATCCTAAGGTGTCCGCCCAAAAAGCCAAGCAGATTTCTTTCCAGCATGGTCATGAGCATGATGCAAGAGTACAAGGGCTTCCGGAATCACCGGATTCTATAACTCCTGAATTGCTTATCCGGCCCACACAAGGCAAGGATTATCTACTTTGGCATTTCACCGGCCGGGGCGGATGGGAATATTATATTGACGCTCAGGATGAATCCATCCGGAATGCCATATCACCTATCAGGAATAGTTTTCATACTGCCACGGGCAAGATCCTGTCAACAAAGGACTTGTCGAGCGGCGCTGTTGTTACCTTCCATCTTAGCGATGATCCTAACCCTCGATTTGGTGAGTGCGGCGACTTACAAAGTTGGCCCCCTGAGTGGGATCCTAATTGGAGTACACCCTATTTATTTGAAGACGATTTATCAACCGGCACAATAAAAGTAATTGTGTATGATGCAAATGATGGCTATGATTCTACTAATAAAATGAGCGCTCACTGTGAAGAATGTGATATTTTTCTTTCTTATGGTGATCCAGATTGCTGCTTGGGGGAAGATTGTTGTTCCTGTGAAACTTCATGGTGTGAGGAGGATTACCCATGTATTACCGTACCCGCTTCTTCCCTGGATTTGGCCACCAGATACCAAAACCCGCAACATGTCAGCGCCATCTATTATACAGGCAAGGTATATGAGTTTTATAAAGAGAATTTTGGCTTAGACGGATACAAGGGGAATGGGAGTGAAACAAGAATTGTAGTAAATTATGAATATGAAGATAGTAATGGGGTTGCCCCTCAATATCTGGTTATAATAGCTTTGAGGATACTATTGCTTTGGGGGTAGGTTGTGAAACGGATGCGGATTGTTATCAACTTCTCGGTTATAAAAACCTGGCAGGTGCCCTTGATACTATTGCCCATGAGTATACCCATGCTGTTCATACCTATTCCGAGGCTGGTATATTATTTAAGACAGGGGAAAATGAGAGCGTTTTTCATTAGGGACAAGGATATGTACGAATTTATATAGGGTTAAATAGTTTAACGATGCTGGTGGCTCCGTAAAATGGAGATAAATGTTCCTTGAAGTGGAGCATAATGAAATAGCGTGATCGTCTTTTTTCTTTCAGAGGTATCCATCCTCCT
>JAUWIR010000042.1 GCA_030605265.1 Pseudomonadota bacterium
ATTCTTCCCAGATTTCCTCAACAGTCCGGTCAGGGCGAAGCCGTGATATAAAATCGTAAGCCTCAGGACGAAGGCGAAAGAAATTATTGTTAAAGGGATCTTGCAGGATATACCATTTTTGACCTCTAAAAAACTGTTTGCGGACCTTTGTGGTGGGTCTCAGGCTGACCTTAAGACCTGCAATTCGGTGCCATGATTCACTAAAGGTTTTTCCTGGTTTAGACATCTCTTACCACCAAAGAAGGAATCTGAAAAAATCCACAGTGCGATGTGTAAAAATCCACATCAGATTTCGTTTACCCACATCCACCTTGGCAATGCCGCTCATCCCCGGCCGCCACCAGTCTTCAGCCTCCTCAGGGAAGAGGCAGCGCACAGGGAATACGTTCCCATCTTCCTTAGTTACGGCCACGGGATCAATTCTTTCAATGTTAATCGTAAATTTGCGGTCAGGCATGCTGACAAAGGCAATTTCACCAGTACTGCCGACGGCGATCTCGTGTACATCCCTCTCATCAAGGTCCAACTCGGCGTACATTTTTTCAATGCGGGCCACTTTAAAGAGAACATCTCCTTTTCGAACCGGCGCCCCTTGCAGCTCTTTTAAATCTCCTTCCACCACCACTCCGGAAAAAGGGGCCGATACTTGTGCATTGGACAGATGATAGCGGATAAGATCAAGCTTTGCTTCCGCCTGAACACGTAATGCCTGAGCGATTTTCATCTCTGCCAGAGCATTCCTGGCTCGGGCTTTTTCAGCTTCTCTTGTATAACGACTTTGGTCGGCAATGGCTGAAGATTCTTCCAAAAGAAGTTCCCCTGTATCAAAAGTCAGCAAGAGGTCATTTTCCGATACTTCATCTCCCACCTGAACATTCACCTCTTCAATGTACCCTTCAAAGGGCGCTGGAAGATAGGCCAGATCGTCGGTTTTAAGGATAAAAGGGGCTTCGATACGGTAATTCCATTTTCCGAAGAGAAGAAAAGCCAGGAGCAAGAATATAATAATCCCTACGCACTTGGCCAGGGTATGCTCTATGCCAAATAATTTTGATATATTCTCACGCACTGACTCCGCCATTCTAGCCCCAAACCAACGGTCATGCTTTTTCAGGTCCCCCAGTCTCCGGGGGGCTTGATCACAAAACAGCCGAAGGCCGGCTATCTCATTTTCCGAGAAGGGATTATCAGCACGCTCACAGGTTAAGACCCCAACTGATTTCTCGTCAAGCCGCAAGGGAAGTGAAATTATATTTTTGACGCCGTGGGCCAGTGCAAAGGCCTCATGGTCCCTTATGACGATATTGCTGCCTTCCGGCCGGGGGAATACTATCTCTTCATCCTGATCAAAAGCTTCCTCCATGGCCGCTTCCAGGGTCTGAACAGCGTCCATTTTTTTCTCGAACTGCTCCATATGACTTATTGCTTGCAAGCGAATATAACCAGACTTAAGCCACCCCAAACTGACTCGGGAGCAACCAAAGCGGGAGGCCGTTTCATTACAAAAAGTCATAGCTGCCGCCATATATCTTTTTTCGGCATTCAGCAAGACCATAAGGTCCAGGGCTTCAACAAATCTGATAACATCGTCTTTGGCCTTGTCGGCCACACGCCTCGTTTGATAAACCAAAGGAATATCCGCTACCAGTTTTAACCGAATAATCGCCTCTTCACTGGATATCTCAGTTTGTTTATCAGAATAAAAAACAGCAACTCCAATACGCTTGTCTTCACCTAAATCAAGCCGAACTCCATAAATAATGCCTTGTAATCCGGCTTTGGCTCCCGGGCTGATGGGTTCCCAGGCCAATCCTTCCACGGAAGCAGCGTCGGTCACCTTCTCAATTTTAGCGGCAGCTTCGGAATTTTTTAGGACTGCCTGGTTTTCAGAAGGCCATAAGCAAAGATTTTTCCATGAATTGGAGGCCTCATCCTTGATCAACAGCAGACCCAAATCAGCCCTGATGAGTCGCGTGGATTCCCTGATAAATAGTCCCCAGAATTCAGCCGGCTTCCCGGAGAACCTTCTTAACTGTTCCAACGCCTCAATGATTTTATCTATTCCCAAATTTTTTTGGTTTTCTAATACATTCATATTTTTTTTATTCTATTTATCTCTTTAGTCATCTCGGCGTTCTCTGTGCGCTCTATGGTGAAGTATTATCCGGTATAAGCATATAACCGGCAACCCCTGGACGAACAGACCCTTTCAGGTTTTTAAATTCTGTTTTCACCATAAGAAGACCACTGGCTGAGTCAACAACAGGAGAAACAAAGATAACTTTTCCCTTTTTTTGTACTGTCTGAGAACCTACCGGGATTTCAAGATCAACAGTCTGTCCTGTTTTCAGATTCTGTCCAAGATGCGCCTCGATATTGCAAACAAGAAGGCATATACTGGTATCCACTACTTGGACCAAGGGTTGACGAGGTTCGCAATTTTCACCCTCATCAAGAAACAACTCCGTCACAACACCCCGTATAGGAGATTTCAAGATAAGTTTGTTCAAATTTTCAAGAGCCATTTTATACTCGATTCGCTCACGTTCCTCGGCAATTTTAAGTCGCTCGTGCTCGGCAACGGCCAGCTTGTACTCCATTTCCTTAGTTTCCAGTTCTTCCTTGCTGACTGATCCCATGGTTTCAAAAAGTGCCTGTGTGGATTCCAACAAAGATTTTAGGGTCGCCGCCCGCTCGGATGCGGAATTCACTTCCACTTTACTTTCCCAGATGAGTTTCCGACGCTCTATTTCCAACTCATCAAATTTTTTGTTCAGCTCAAGAATGCCGGCGCCCTGTTGAATATATTCCCCTTCTTCGAAAAATATTTTGGCAATTTCACCCCCAACTTCCAAACTTAGGGTTACATCTTTAACCGGCTCTGTCAGCCCTGAAACGCGGATTGTCTCTTCAGCGAAAACTATGGATACCTGAAGGAACATGATCAATACAGCAATAAAAATTTTTCTCTTCACTTTTTACCTCCATAGCTTCAGCACTGGAATAAATCCTGATTTTAAGATTCACTACAGACAACGGAAAGGGTAGCTAATCTTTTCTCTGCGCCCTCTGCGGTGAAAAAAAATTAGTTTGTAGCCGTTACAGGTTTAACATCAACGTCATATTTGCGCAGTAAAACCCCCTCTGTTGTCTCCAGTACCAGTATGGCTTTCTTATTCTCTATAAAGCTTTCCAGTTCAGCCTCTTTAGCCTCAATAAGATCTTCTTCTTTATCAAGAACAACCCTACTGTTACTTCTACCGGCCTCAAGCATGGCCAGCTCTACTTCCAGTAGGCGTTGATTTAATTCCCTTACATTTGTATAGTTCTTTAGCTGTTCTAAGGTACTGTAAACATTTTGAATAGCAGTATGGGCCATATTGGCAATTTCTACTTCAATCGATTTCAGTTCAAGCAAGGCCTGCCTTTTATGATATATGGCTGAGGACAGTTCGCTCTTGGTTTTCTTTCCACCAAAAAGAGGAATTGTTAACACAGCGCCAACTGTCCATGTTTGATAATCACCATAGGCCATATTATCCCAGGAATTTTCTGCTGAATCACCCCACCCGTTAAGCCCGTAGCTTGCTTTTAAATCTAACTGAGGCCATCTCTGGTTTTTTGCATAACCGACTAAAATATTTTCTTTTTCAATTTTGATTTTAGCAGATAAATATTCCGGCCTGAAATGGAAGGCCTTTTGCATACTGGAGTTCAAATCCGGTTTGTAGGCATCTTCGTTGATTTGTTCATTTAAGTTAATATTAATCTTGGTCTCAACCTCTAAGGAAGAAATATAAGAGCGCATATTATTTACAGCAGTAAGCAGATCCTGTTTTGCTTTGGTCTCTATAGATTTTCGCTTAGCCAACCCTGCTTGCGCTTCCAGAATTTCAGTTTTGGCCATTTTGCCCAGTTTGGCCCGCTCCTTGTTATCCTTTAGAATTTGCTCGGTAATTTTTACTGAATCCTTCCGGATGGCAAGTTTTTCCCGAGCCGCATAATAATCCCAACATGTTGCTGCAGCATTTAGGACAATTTCCAGCATCTTTTTTCGATAAAGTTGAAAGGCATTGTCGGAATTCGCCTCAGCAGCTTTGATAAATGCATTTACAGCTTTACCGCTACCCTTTAATAAAGGTTGCGTTATTTCAACACCCATAAAAGATTCATATTGATTTTCTTCATCTAAGGTAAGATTTTGGGTAGTTTCTATATTATAACCCAGTTTCACAACGGCGCCCGTAGGCACCTTACTTTCTAAAGTTGTCTGAAAGCCTCCGGTTAATTCATTTAGTTCACTTTCTCCAAAGATACTTTTCTCCAGGATCTTTTGCCCGCCGCGCTGATATCCGGTAAGAAATTGTGGCTCAAACACCGATTTCTCAATTTTTATTTCTTCCTTGCTGATTTTAAAATCAAGATATTGAGCAAGAATATTTTCATTTTTTGTAACTACCTGTCTGATAAATTCTCTCAGGGTCATCTCATTGGTCATTTCTTCGGATATTTTTTCAGCATTACCGGGAAAGGGTGATAATATCAAAGCCCCAATAACCAATCCATAAATAATAAATGTCTTTATATTGCCACGTAGGTACATATATTCCCTAAATATTTACCAACCCCATCCAATATAGCCTGTAATTCCTCTTCTGTTGTCAAAATCGATTTGAATATTCAATTTTTCCTTCCATTCAAATAGTGGAACTAAATATCCCACACTAATACCGAATAACCCATGTAATTTACTCCCTGATGACTGCTCATAATATTGTTTTGTTGGATTTGACTGGGTAAGATGAATTTCATGCACCCTGGTCATACCTCCAATTATTGACATATATACATTTGTAGAAAAAAGCTCCATTCCCATTTTTCCCAAAAGACCGACTTCGAGCCCCTCCGGTTTTTTACCCCGGCTCTTATAATCATTGTGCGGACAAGAAGAATCAATGGTTTCCGAGGGAATTTTATCATCGCCGTGATCAATGAACGGCAAACCGATCCCGACAAGAACGCCTTGTAGATATTTGGCACACCATGGGTTGTCCCATGACATGCTCTGGAAATATATCCGATCGAGCACGTATTTGTCCGAACTGTCGAAAGGATATAGGCCCGGTTTTATGCAATTATAATTGTTGCGAGAATCATAATCCCTGTACCAGCAGTTGTAGCCATACGGGTTGCCATGGCCTGGATTGCTATTGGGGCGTAGATTATTCATTAACTAACTTAAAAATTCATGTTCTTAGTCCCTTCTTTTCTGCACAGGGGGCAAAAGAAAGCCCTCAAGACGGTGTGCCATTTTTCACCTTTTCTTTTAGTGATCAGGAGGTGATAATTGGATCTAATTTATCTTTTGAGTTAAAGGCTTCTGATCCTGATAATGATCAATTGACTTTTACAATTTATACAGGCTCCAAGCACACTTTTAAAAAAATAGGGCTAATAAGTGGATTTTTTTGGAGAAAAAAATTGGACATTAGCTAAGAAGTATGCGAATATAGCATCCACAATAATATTATAAATAACTAAATAAAGGAGCTAAATTCGCATATGGTAGGAAATAGCGAACCAATAGATAATAGTTCAATTATTTTCATGAATGGGAGGAAGGTAAGCGCAGATCAAAAAGTAAAAATATGGGGCTTTCTCCAAGAAGACCCAGAATGTCCGACCCGATGTTTAATTGAGCATTTGAAAATAATAGAAGTTACCATAGAAATAAACGTTCGACAGGTTAATAGATATAGAGAAGAATGGGGTTTTAGCATTAAGCCGGGCAGGCCGAGGAAAGGTGCTTTAGTTGAAAATGACGGTCATAACCAAGAGACAATACTATATAAGTCACATATCGCTTCCATAGGTGTCAAGATATTTGATGAATGGTTGGAGCAGCAGAAGATGTTTTCAAATGTTATAAAATTGATGAGAGAAGAGATAGAGAATTATAAAGGGAATCAAACGTCGGGAAATTTCCCCTTGCTTCAGCATAGAGAGCAGACGCTGATATGGCGGTTTAAAGCCTTATTATACGCACCATTGTTTGGAATAGGTAAACTTACAGAATTTGATATCAAGGAGCATGGCTTAGAAACAGTGATTAAGAGGAATTACCAAAGTTCTACCTTAAATCAGTTTTTTGGTCAGTTAGAAAAAGTGAATATAGCACAAGCCGTTATGCCCGCCTTGATTCCCCAAAAAAGCGGGTATATATGCTACATTGATGGTCATATGATAGCCTTTTGGACAAGTGCATCAATGCATAAGGGCAAAATAACCATGTTAGGGAGAATTATGCCGGGGTCAAATGCTGTTATATCACATAACGAGGCAGGAGAGGCTCTTTTTGTAGAGTATTTTCCACCGGATATACAGACTCCCCAGGATAATATCAAAGTATTGCAATAAAATAGTCTCCATGACGGGTATAAAGCTATTTGTCATTGATAGAGAAATTAATTCCCTTGAAGTGGCCTGTGAATTTGAGCGAAATGGTTGGGGATTAATTTCCATGTTGGATAAGAATGAATATAAGAATTTATCAGATTGGGATGCAAAAATCATAGGGGAATTGGAGGATGGCAGCAAAATATATTCAGGGCCATGGAAAGACCGAACAGACGATGTACGGCATTTTGTAATTGTGGAAAAGGAAGATAGGTTATTACCCTATTGGGGCACACCTACGGCCAAAGAATTATTAGATCCTGTTCAATGGCCAAAAGTATATTCGCGACATTTCCTATCAATGGCGCTACAGGTTTACCCACAATGGTAGGATCAGTATCATCCGGATCGTATAGCTTTTTTTATAGGGATAATTGGGAAGAAAAAATATTTAATTTAAGAGAAAAAAATATTAAGAGAAAAAAATAACTGTGTGGCGAAGGAATATTTTCAATTTCAAGTTTAATACAACCCGGAATTGTCTGGAAGAATGGATTATACCAACTAATATAGTAGGGGATAATAGGGCCCATAGAGTAGAGAATATGGGATGGAACCATCAAAATAATTACTTACGTCAATGGCACTGTTTCCAACATTTAACCCATTGTAAGAGGAGAAAGAGTCAGCTCAGTGTTCGAATCAGAATTATTGTTACTGTAATTATTAAAGGATGCGGGCGGCCCGGATTTGCCGGAATATACACGAGGCCCGGATAACTAACCGTCTCAGTTAGAATTATATATTTATAATTTTGGCCTTGTTGAAGTGTTCTAACAATTTCTTAAAGGCTTTTTTCCGGATATATAAGACAGCATGTTTATTTAATGGTTTTCCCTTCCTCAAGGCCATTACCCACGATATGGATGAGAGTTCATTGGCAATCTGTTTTAATTCTTTATCTTGATAAAAGCTTTTATACAAAATGATCCTCTCTAGTTTATTAAGATGTTTTGGAATGAAATCAATGAGCATATCCAGCATCAGTGGAAAATCAATTATGCGGTTATAGTGATCTTCTAACTGATCATGCTTCCAATATTCCTTATCAGAATGGTGGTACTCTGCATGTTCATCATAAAAATCTGACATATTGTTCTCTTTGCTTTATCGTTATTTAATATTACAACGAGGTTTTCAAAAACCGGCTTACAGGGAAGTTAAGTTTCTTAAGGATCTCCCCAAACCATTGATCATTTTAACAGCAAGATATGGATAGAATTCATTCGACACATTTTAATTTCGATTCCACACAATGACTTTTTTTCTCAATTTCCTCAATTCGTTTAAGTGCTATGGCAGGTTCTCTGAGAAAAGGCTTTGTTTCATTCATTATTCTCTTTATCCGTTCCGTCTCATTTATATTCTTTCTTATCTCATCTTTCATTCTCTGATTTATGTTATGGATAAAAAAAGCAATAAAGCTTTTTATCTTGGCCAAATCTTTTCTACGGGCAATCTCTACCCATTCATCACAAATTTTATCGGCCAGGGTTGTATGGTCCGGCAAGCAATTACAGTATTTATGGCTTTCTATATATCTCAGGATAGAGCTTTCACATTTTCTCAATTCTTGTTCAGCTTTTTGTAGTGCATAACATAAACTCTTCAATTTAGTATCTATACATTTATTTACTCTTTGTATAATAAATTTTTTAAATACTTTTTCAGTTATTTTTTTAGGTATCTTTCGGTTAAACTTCAGATCTGTTATGAAACTCTCCAAGGTCTCCTTGGTAAATTTTTCTATATCCGGAATTTTGTCGAAAAAAATATTCTTTTCCCTAATGATCTTAATGCATTCCTCTTGATACTGAGACAGGAATTCTTTTTCTGCCGTTTGTTCACCACACCTAATTCTTTTGAAATACCAATTTAAATCTTTTTCCATTCGGTGCTCTCCTTCCTTGACCATAAGATGGACAACATTGCCAAGGCCACTTTTGATTAAAATTAAGATATGATTGATAAAGAGTAGTAGTAGCCTTTTAGTTACAAATAAAGTGGTTAAAGCCGGCTTTAGTTATCACTGTAAAACTAGCTAAACTTTCCTTAATTGGGAGGTCGTTTGAGAAACTAAAAAAGTGCAAACTTTTTTTTATTTTTTTATAGATATGTTGTCTAACTAATTATGAGGTAAAAAAATAGAGGCTTACTTCTCCAAGGCGGAATTTAAACTACCTTACTAAAATAAAAACCAACTCTTTACCTTTTCGTCTTCTTCCTCAAATCCTATACGAAAATCGGGATAGATTAAAACTCTGCGGTCCATATACCATAAAACCTTTTGCGGGCTTCCATAATAGCGTTCACAGACTTTAGAGATGGGATCACCTATGGTTATTCCTCGTGAAGTGCTTCCAGTATATTTCCGGCCCACCTCGATCAAAACAGCCTCTTTATCAATAAAGCTGACCATTATACCTTCAGCAGAGGTTGTATAAGTCCATACCTCGCACACCACCTTTTCTTGTTCATATTCAGGTATAAAGGTAAGGGTAAAGTTATCATCCGGCTCTCCCCATGCGGAAAAGGCCCCCTGATGTTCTCCCGGGGTTCTTAACATAATGTTTTCTTTGGCCTTCATCGCAGCATCATCATCCAAGTCATCGACCCTTTTTTTAGCCTGGGTATAACACTTCGGAGTTGTTGAAAAATAATCAGGAATCCCAGCGATTAGCTCATGTGCCCAATCACTATATGAATCAAGCGCAAGATAAGAGCAAAGATACGGCCAGAACTGCTCCTCATTTGATTCTCCATTACCTCCATAATAGTGGGTAAGGTTATAGAGAGGATCAGAATATCCTTTTCGCACAAGTGCTTCTGTAAGGTCGGAAAGGGCATTATCTTTCCACTTCTTCACAAAATCGCCTGTCGGATTTTGTTTGGTAAGTCCGAGATAAATTGTCCCTCGCGTGTTGAAGGCGTAATAATTGGCCGGATTAAGCTGTATAGCCTGATTTGCATAGCGGAGGGCAAGCTCCAAATTTTCCCCTTGGTCTGCAAAGGCACAGGCAAGGTTATGCCATATATGCGAATCGTAAGGATTGAGTTTTGTGGCCATTGTATAGTTCTCTATTGCTTTGGTAATAAAAAGGGGAAAGAGGTCTTTTCCTTGAGGACCTACCCCACCACTTGGGCTCATTGTTTTCGTTAAAGCAGGTATTTCAGGATAAAAAATAAGTGCGCGTTTATAAGCAGGGACATACGTTGGGGTGCTTAAGGCCCTGAGGTGATAGGCAATACCCAGATTACTATATATCTCGCTGCAGGGATAATGCTTACAGAAGTGTTCCAGCACCTTAATTGCTTCAGGATAATATTCTGTTTGGAGAAGCCTTAGCCCCAGATGGAAAGCCTGGTATTCCTTGCATACCTTTCTGATTGTGCTTTTTATCGCAGCCTGCCTAAACTTGGGCTGGGCGTGCTTCTCATCTGTGGCTACTTCAGTTGCCATTGCCCATTGCACTACGAAGCCCTCTTCTCCAATAAGAGGGGCCACATCATACCCTGCTAATGAAGCAATGAGGATACCCAATTCATCCGCATTATTTTCTGCTTTTTTTATACCTTCTCTAGCAGTTTGAGCTGTCTTATCATCCTCCAGTTTGCGTTGAATATCTGCAGGAAGGTCTCTTATGAAGCCAAACCCGGAGGCGAGCCTGTGCTTCCGGAAATCTTTGTTTAACTGATGAGCGAGTTCATGTCCGAGAATAAAAGCAAGTCCTGCTTCAAAACGATCCTGATCATGGGTGATACGCTTACATTTTTCTATCACCCCTGACGAGATAACGATATGTCCATCTTGGAGGACGAAGATAATATTTTCCTTGGTATCATCTATAACTATTAATTGAGAAGAAGAATAGGTATCCCTCAGAGGAGGAGTGACCTGAGAATATATTGTTTGCAAGGGATTGCTCGATCGAAGAAGCCGCTTAAATATGTTGTGCGCTGTCCTGCTCAGGGAATTCTCCTTAGGTGAGAGGACGTTAAATTTGGTAACCCAATAAGAGATAGTGTCCTGAGTCGAATATTGAATAGCTAGTTCTGAAGCAGGAATGCGTTGCCAAAGATTTACTACGGTTACTCCCAGGGTTGCCAGCAGAATAATAGTGGCTAGGGTTGCTATGGCAGGAATTTTTATAGGGTGGGCGAGGACATTCTTTAACCTTTTCCATAGGGGCAGCTTGGGTGGGGTGAGGTCGAGCCCGTCAATAAGGTGATCTCCACATTCCGCCAGCCCAAACATAACGGCTTGGCTGAGCTTAAGTTCCTGCCGGCACGATGCACAGGCAAGCATGTGTTCTTCAAATTCAGCCTTCTTATCCTCATCAAGTTCACTAAGGAAATAAGAATCTATAACCTTTTTAAATTCTGAATGTTTCATCACTATCAACCCCTTTCAGGTCATAATCATGGGCTGTTGAGGCCTTTTTAATTTGCATATTGTTATTAATTCATTGAAAGGCGGTGTTCCCTTTATCGTTATCATAAACCCTCAATGCTTTTGTTTTTCAAATATTCTTTTATTTTATCCAAAGCTCCGTCGTATAATCTCATCATAGAAAATCTATTAATGGTTCTGTCTTCCAACTCAGGTAATTTCGGGGAAATAAGGATAAGCTCATCAACAATCTCGGGATATGTTTTACCCTCCTTAATCCGTTTATATATCAAAACATTTTCCAATTCTGAAAGATTTTTTTTACAAATAGTAGCAATTATCATGCTTAATTTTTTTATATCAACATCATGAATGATATCATTCTCATCACGCTCTAGACCACTGTATAACTCGTGCAAGCATTTTATCAACTTGGCATTTTTTTTTCTATCCGTATCAGGCTCAGTTGACTGAAATATGCTTCCTATTTTATTAAGTCGCTTTTTGATCTCACCAAGTAAACTTTTTTCTTCGTAGATACCACTTAATTTATCCATCATCCTCAGTTTTAAATTATGCATAAAAATGGCAGGGTAGCTTTCTATTGGTTCATCTTTTCCTACTGTTCCTCTCCTGGCCATTTTAATCCATTCATCCATGATTTTTTCGGCGAGAAGTTGATGATCACAAGGTCGTTCACTGTATTTAAAATACTGATCAATATACATAAGGATGCTAGTCTCATATCTTCTCAGTTTACTTTCGGCCGATTTACTTCCATTTTGAACCTCCAGGGCGAGGATTTTAAATTGTTCATTGGTATTATGATGTATCTTTTCAATTATAAAATTTCTGAAAATTTTTCCATTTTTTTTATCGTTTGTTGGCAGGCCATTGGATTTAATATGTTGTATGAAATTTTTCAATAGTACCTGAGCAAAGAGGGGTATATCAGGTATCATCATGCCAAAAATGTCACTTACTATGATCATCACACAAGGGTCGAAAAACTCAGAAAAGAATTTTTGTTCCGCTTTATGATTACCATTGACAATCTCTCGAAAATACCAATCTAAATCTTTTGCCATACATCCTTCCCTTGTAGCTTAAACCTAACCTATAATAAATACTTCAAAAATTTCTATTCAAAGAGAAAATTTTTATTCAAACCTTACAAACCCGTTTCCTACAATGTAAAAAGCTCCCCAGCAGGCTGTGTCTGAAAAGGAATGAGACGCTTGGGCCGACATTAAGGCACTCTCTTCCGGTTCTATGCCTAAATAAATCTTTTCTGCTTTTCTGATTTCATAACGTTTGGCTCGAAGCATCCACAGTTGTGCCTCGCGAAGCGCCTCTGCCGGACTGCTGACCTTGGGATTATTCAACAGTTCCTCATAAAAACGGTTAAACAGAAGACACGTTTCCGCTTCCGGAACCGGCCAGAGACTTCCTATGACAATTTTAGTGCCTGCACGCAAAAAACTTGCCGGTAAGCCTATGTATTGATCTCGCCAATGTGAATGCCATATATTACTCATACCCGTCTCACAGCCCATGAGTACAGCCATGTATAGAGTACTGAATACCCCCTTTTCCCTCATCGTTTCCAGGGTGAAGCATTGATTGTTTTTGTCTTGCGAGTATATCATTAAACCAGACTCTTCAGGACGAAGAGGATTGTGATGAGCATGGCCGTAAAAGTGAAAAAAGTGTGACTTTTTGAAATGCTTTAGAAGATTATTTTCAGTGACCTCGTTTTCCCTTATGGAAACAAGCGTTATGTTCCTGTTTTTCAGAAGAAGAGGTATTTTTTCATTACAGGCCAGCGAAAAGTCAAGATCACCCCCCGGATTTTCTGCAAAAAGGAAACGCTTGCCCTTTAACGGCAATGTATTGACTTGGGCGACCTGTTCATAAACCTGCAAAGAGGGAGTATAGGTAATCGTGTAACGCTCAAGGGGGTAAACGGGATCATTGCTAACTGTATTCTTCGGAATAAATGGTGTTGCATGCAAGGGATAAAGAAAGAGGTCACCTTGTGGTATAAGTATAATGCGCTCAATTTTTTCCTTTTGAAGAAAGGCGTCAAGCTGCGGCCAGAGCAATTGCCCCAATTTGGCAAGGATTTTGGGCTGCTCTTCCGACCATATCTTCATGACGTCTTCTTTTTCAGGGTCATGTGGAAAAACATTTAACCAGCCACTATCTGAAGAGTTTTCAGGATCTTGCCAGGCAAGCTGAAAAAAGTCGTCATCGGTAACTGTATCGAGGAAGATGGAATTTAGTTCTTTTTGCGGAGGAATTGAAACAAGCAAAACAGTTCCTACCGGCGTCATGTTGATAACCACTAAAGCTGTATGTGCTTTTTGGCATTTTCCCAGGGCCTTTTGAATGTCCCATTTTCCAGTATCCTGTAAAGATAATTTTTTTATTAATGGTTTAACAATTTTTCTTAGTTCATCTTGCCTTTTACGTAACTTTTGAGCAAAGGCATTGTAATGAGACACATCTTCTTTAAATTTTACGTATAACTGTCGCTCTAAACCCAAAATTTTCTGCTGAAGTAAAGATATCTTCTTCCGTATTTCCGGCTCAAGTTTTGATGGTTTTATTCTTTGTAAAAAAAGCGCCTGATTCAAACTCCTCGTTTTACCCTTTTCTAATACTGCTAATGCCTCGTTATTTTTTCCTTTTTTGGCTAAAGCATAAGAGTGGTTTCTGAATAAACTTTGCATATTTGATAAATATTTTGCTTGGTTTTCTTCCCCTACTGCCAAAGCAATAAGATTATCCCCAATATTTTCTGCATCAGGGCATACTTGGCAAATTTTTTTCCAATCGGAGGTATCTAAATAACATCTTGAAAGATTAACCGAAGCTTTTATAAAATTCATCCCCTCTCGGGACATCACCTTTAAAGCCATTTCAAAGTGTTCAATGGCCCGTTCTATATTTGGTAATGTCAACCGAAAAATCACCCACCGTGACAGCCGAAAAATCACCCACCCCCAAATTATAAACTTATAGAATAATTAATAAATAGTAATAGTCGGGATTGTGGAGAGTGTGGAAAACTC
>JAUWIR010000384.1 GCA_030605265.1 Pseudomonadota bacterium
CTTTATTAATTACCAGAGATTTAGTTCGATCAGTGTCCATATTAATTATTGCCTGCCCCTGTGCTTTAGTGCTGGCTAGACCAACCGCTATCTTTGCCGGTATTGGGAGAATGGCTAAGGAAGGGATTTTAGTTAAAGGGGGCACTTATTTAGAGCAGTTAGGCAGGGTTGATTTAATTGCCTTTGATAAAACCGGCACCTTAACACAAGGCAAACCCAAAATTGCCGAGATTATCACCTTTAATAATTATACGGAAGAGGCGGTCCTTGCTCTTGCTGCTGCCGGTGAACAAAACTCGGAACATCTTTTGGCGACTATTGTGGTGGAAGAAGCCCAAAAAAGAGCAATTGCCTTTGGGCAAGCTGATGAATTTTTAGTAAAGCCGGGATTAGGAATTGAGGCAAAGTATAAAAAGAAAGATTTATTCATAGGGAATAGAAGGCTTTTAGAAGAAAAAGGGATCAATTTTGATCCCTCAGTTCAGAAAAGCCTTGACGGTATCAATGAAACGGGCCAAACACCTATTTTTATTGCTTCCGGAAGACAGATAGCAGGAATTATTACCGTACAGGATGAAATAAGGCCTGAAGCTGCCAAGACCATTGAGAAGTTAAAGAAAATTGGCATAAAGAAGCTGACCCTTTTGACTGGAGATAATGAAAAGGTAGCCAAACAGGTTGCCCGGCAAGTAGGTATTGAGGAGATTAATGCTAATTTACTGCCTGATGGCAAAGTGCGGAAAATCAAAGAATGGCAGAACAATGGCTTTACAGTAGCCATGATTGGAGACGGGATAAATGATGCCCCTTCTTTGACCAGCGCTGATGTAGGGATCGCCATGGGGGGGATTGGTTCAGACATAGCTATTGAAACTGCTAATGTTATTTTCATGGCGGATGACTTAAGTCGTTTAGTCGAATCAATCACTATTGGTAAGAAAACAGTAAAAATCATTAAACAGAACATTCTTAATTTTGGCATTATCTTTAATACCCTGGCTATTATAGCAGCAACAAGTATTAGTTGGGTTACCCCGGTTATTGCCGCCATTATTCATCAGATAAGTTCCCTTATGGTGGTTGGGAATTCATTGAGGCTTTTAGCGGGGAAAATGCGGGTAATTGTATCAGACTGGGCAAAGGCCATAGGAAACGGAGTAGTGGGCCTTGGACGAAATCACTTGAACCCCTTTTGGGTTGCCCATAGTAATTTTATGGCCAAGGCTTGTTTGGCCATACTATTGATTGTTTATTGTGCTTCGGGAATTACTGTTGTTTCAACAGATCAAGTTGGAGTAGTGCAAAGGTTTGGGAAAAAGATCGTTGATCGACTACAACCCGGTATGCACCTTTATTATCCCTGGCCTATAGACAAAATAACTAAAGTACAGCGCGGCCTTGAAAGAGTTGAAATAGGCTTTCGTAAAATAAAAAACCTACAAAATAAAATCGATCAAACTACCGGGCAGCCGGTTACTGCCTATGAATGGGAATTGCAGCATCGAACAGGTGAATATCTGCTGATGGAGGATGAATCACTGGTTTTTACCGGAGATGAGAATTTTCTGGAAATGGACATGGTGGTTCAATACTATGTTAAAGACCCTTCCGCCTTTCTTTTTAAAATTAGAGGGTTTGAAGATACGGCCGATCTGGTACGCTTTTTCGCTCAATCTTCCATCAGAGAGATCCTTGGGCAGAAAGGAACTGATAAAATTTTAACTGTTGATAGAAGTGAAATTGAAAAACAAGTTGTCCACCAGTTGCAAAAGGAACTTGAATCTTTAGGAACGGGTATTTCGGTCAAAGGGGCTTATTTACAGAGTGTGCATCCTCCCATTGAGGTGGCTGATGCTTTTCGAGCCGTGGTCAATGCCCATGAGGAAAAAAGCATGTTGATCAATCTTGCCGAGGCCTATCACAATGAGCAAATTCCACTGGCCCATGGCAAAGGGACCCAGACGATCAAAGAAGCGGAATCCTATCAGGTTGAAAAACTGAATAAAGCAAAAGGTGAGGGGACCAGGTTCCTGGAAATGTGCGAATTTTATAAATCCTATCCGGAGATAACCTCCCAGCGATTGTATTTAGAAATGGTTGAGCAGGTGTTACCCGATATGAAGAAGTTTATCCTGGATGCCAAAAGAAATGGTCGAGAGGAGTTGACCATTTTTGATTCTAAGAAGATAAAAACAGTAATTGGTGATATTGCTCAAGAATTTTTCAGTCGTGGTAGAAAAACTAACCAGTAGGAGAATATTAATGGAAAAGAATGTTGCAAAAAAAATTTTTACAATCTTTTCAATTATTTTTATCGCAGCTTTGTTTTTATTAAGTCTCTTTTCAGTGGATGAAACCCAATACAAAATAGTTACTTTTTTTGGAAAACCAACCAAGGTAGTTTCAGAACCAGGGCTGTATTTTAAATCGCCTCTTCATACTACTATTACGCTGGATAAAAGGTTGCTCCTTTATAACCCGACTCCCAGTGAGTTTTTGACTCGGGATAAAAAGAATGTGGTGGTAGATAATTTTATCTGTTGGAAGATTATTGATCCTCTCGATTTTTACGTGACGGTAAATAATACCCCCAAAGCTGAGGCTTATTTAAGTGATTTAGTCTATTCCCAGGTTTCAGCCGTTTTAGGTGAGTATGATTTATCATCATTAATCTCAACTAAACCAGGGGAAATGAAGATAGATGAAATTTCAAAGAAAATCAGGCAGAATTGTCAAGAACGTGCGGAAAAGGATTACAGCATTCAAATTGCCAGTGTAAAATTGAAACAGTTAATTCTCCCTCAACAAAATAAACAGAGTGTTTTTGATCGAATGCGTGCTGAAAGGGAAAGGATCGCTAAACAGTACAGGGCTGAAGGGCAAGAGGAGGCCATGAAGATTCGCGCTGTTACAGATAAAGATTGTAAAACGATTCTTTCGGAAGCCTCTTGCAAAGCTGAAATTATTAAAGGGCATGGAGATGCTGAAGCTATTAAGATTTATGGAGATGCTTATGGCAAGGACATGAACTTTTATAAATTTTTAAGGACCCTGCAAGCGTATCGGAAATTTTTGAATGAGAAAACCACGGTTGTCCTCTCATCAGATTCTGAACTATTGAGGCTTCTGACTAATGGGTACAGTAATAATAGTTTGAAATCAGTAAATTTAGATGAGCAAGATGGATTAGATGATAAATTGGTGAAAAAATAGAAAGGCAGGCCCATGAATCAGAGAAAAATGGTCATGAAATGGATAAAATGGTTAGCAGGAATTGCGGGATTTCTTTATTTCCTGTCTGGTTTTTATTTAGTCCCAACAAATGAATTAGGGGTGAAAAGGCGTTTTGGCAAGGTAGTAAATGCCAGGGTTTCCCCGGGATTACATTATTGTTTACCCTATCCTTTTGAGAAAGTTGATAAGATAAAACCACAGGAGAAAAAAAGAGTGAATGTAGGGTTTGAATTTGCCGACCAGGTTACTGGCCGGACCTCAAACCCCTCTCAGGGGGAATTTTTAACTGGTGATCACAATATCATCAGAATGGAGATGATCCTGCAGTATTCCATACTGGAGCCAATTGAATTTCTCTTCAAATTTTTAGACTCCGGCAGTTTAATTCGTGATTTTGCTAAATCGAGCCTGACGCGAATTGTAGCTAAAATGAATGTAGATGAAATATTTAAGGGAAGTGGTAAGGTAGCTATTCAAAAAACAGTCTTGGAAAAAACTCAAGAGGAACTGGATGCCTTAATGGGAAAACGTTGGGTGCAGTTAAGTTCCATCAATCTTCAAAATGTCTTCCCTCCGATTGAAGTGGCTGATGCCTTTAAGGATGTTGCTACGGCAAGACAGGACAGAGATCGCTACATCAATGAAGCCCAAGGCTACAGGCAGGAAAATCTTCCCAAGGCCAGAGGTGAGTCGGAAAAATTATTATGTGAGGCTGAAGGATATCGGACTGAAAAAATGAATATGGCCATGGGGCAAGCGCAAAGGTTTAGTGATATGCACAGTGAATACAAAGGGAATGAGGAAGCCACTTCTTCTCGTCTTTTCCTTGAAACTATGGAATTGACTATGCCTAAAATGCAAAAGATTGTGGTTGACTCTGATAGCCAAGAAAAACCTTTTGATTTAAAAATAATAGACTTTGAAGAATGAAAAAGATACCGTTTATATTTATTGTACTGTTTATCTTAGTGGCAATATTTTTACGTCTTGGGAGCACCACGAAAACCAAAGGACCTGAGAAAATCAGCGATGTCATCTGGAAGATGTTTTCTACTGCCAAATTGGCTGATACCACAGGGTATCTAAATTGTTTTTCTGCACAGGCTTTGGATATTCTACAATCAACCAGAAAAGAAATGGAAGATGCCCAGTTCCGAAATTATCTTATGAAATTTGCCAAGGATATAAAAGGAATTTCTGTTATCGGAGAAGTTCCGGCAGGGCCTGAAAAAATGTCTTTTGAGGTTGAAGTAGTTTACCCTGATCGAAATGAGTACCAGAATTTTTCCCTTCAGAAAATTTCCGATGAGTGGAAAATCGATCAGATATCAAGACCTGTGATAAAGATTCAGCCAATTCCCTATATGGAGCTGGTAGTAAAAGAGTGATTATCAGGGTTCACTGTTCCGGGTTGCCTTTTATTGATCTTGCTCGTAAGCTTTTGCAGGTTAATAAGTCTGGTGAACACTTCCGGGTTCAGGGTTGTCTAAAGTTCCCTTGACCGTGCTCGCGTAAGCGGGCTCAGGTTAATGGTTTTTCTGAATCCGTGAATTTATAAACCTTAACCCTGAGACCCCGAATCTCTGAATCCCGAATTCTTGAACTCTGAACCCCTGAACTCAGGATCCAGAAAGTGGTCACTCGTCTCCAAAACAGGTCCCTACTTGTTTGGCTGCTTTCACTAAAGGTGAATCCGGTGTCACCAGCTTAAGTTGGCTTACGGCTTGTTGGATAGGGATGGAAGAAAAGTTAC
>JAUWIR010000405.1 GCA_030605265.1 Pseudomonadota bacterium
GGCCACATTGATTTCATCCAATACAATCACCCTATATTCCCCTTGGGCCATTATTTCTTCAATCCGCTGCAAACCTTTCACAGCATATTGTTTATCTTGTTCATTAATAATCTCACCCACTTTGCGCGGCCGTCCGAACTGCTCTATAGTTATATATTTTTCCAACATTTTGAGAGAGTTTAATTCGCTAAAATCACCTTTTTTTAAAAATTGACCAACATATACTCGAAGACCGGCCCCAGCCGCCCTTAAAGCCAAACCAAGCGCAGCAGTGGTTTTCCCTTTCCCCTCTCCTGTATATACATGAATGAAGCCTTTTTGTTCCTTCACTTTGAACTGTACCTTTCAATCATAAATATTTTCAGACAGGATAACAGGATCTACAAGATAATTTTTAATCCTGTCTATCATTTATAATTCTTTGACTTTACGCTTGATCTAACCTATATTTTCTTTAAAATTAAGTATCAAGCCCATTGGTGTTAAACTGTAATGGTTTCTTGTGATATACACATCCAATAATTTATTCTGTCAATTCTCTATATTCCATATAACCGCCTTCAGGTTGTAATAAATCTTTTTGATTGACTGGACTGAATTTTTATTTTTTATGCGAGGTTTCAGCCTGTGTGCCTTTGTGCCTTCTTTTAACAATCATGTTCATCCTGTTATCCTGTCAAATATTTTTTTACATTAGTGAATCTAAAAATCTAATTACACAGCTCTATCCTTTTCCCCATTTTTTTTTACAATAATCATCGAAAGATAGGTTGGTTGAAAATTTTCAGGGTCTTCGATAGAGTCCATGTCTTTAATACAACATTCTTCATTCAGTCCACACCGGGAAACATAAGAGGAATGCTTCAATAAATTATTACTCCTCAGTTCCTGATAGATCTTTTGAAATTCTTTGTAGGTTTTCATGATGATAATATTATCTTTTTCACTGACTATTTCTTTTATGTGACTTATACCATTTGTTCCGGACATAATGGTAAGCCTTTCATCACCTTCTGCTAAAGGAATATTCACCAGGGCGGAAGCAGCGTTTATGGAGCTGATTCCGGGAATAGTTTTAACTTTGATCTCAGGGCTGCGGGCTTGCAGATCTTTTAATATGTAAATATAGGTGCTGTAGAGCATGGGATCACCCAAAGTAATAAAGGCGCCCGATTGATTGGGCATTAATTCTTGTGCTATGAATTTACTATTTCTTTCGCAAAGCTTTTGACAAGCCAGTTTATCTTTTTCCATAGCAAAAAATAAATGCCTGATGGTGGTGTGTGATTCAATGTATTGGTTGATAATTTCCAAAGCCAGGCTGTATTTTGTTTTCTGGTGAGTGGGGGCAAAAATAACATCCACTTTTTTTAATATATTGACGGCTTTCACTGTAATCAATTCAGGATCTCCAGGGCCGACCCCAATACCGTAAAGAGTTGCTGTTTGCTTTTCCATTTTAAACACTACTCCTTTTTACTGCCTGCACAGCCCCATAAAAAAAGAGCAGGCTAAAGCCAATCATGGCCACAAACGACCCTAAGGGGAGGGCCTTATTTAAAAATGAAGCCCTAAGGCAAAGACTTGAGTGAGTTAAAGGCAAAAAGTGAGCAATTATATAAAGTATTTTGGGTAATTTTTTCAGAGAAAAAAAAGTGCCGCATAAAAAAGACATGGGCACAATAACAAAAGTATTAAAGGCTGACTGGTCCGCATGGGTTTTTACCATCATGGCAATAATGACGCCTGCTGCTGAAAACATAAAGGTATTTAAAAGCAGGCAGATAATCAGGAAAAAATTAATATGTATTGATACGGAAAAAAGAGGGGCCAATAGAAGAATGATGAAAGAAGATAATAACCCTTTGACCATTCCCGCCCCAATTTCCCCAAGCACTATGGATGATGGGGAAATAGGAGCCATCATAAATTCATCAAAGATATGCCAATAGAATCTGGCAATATTTATTTCCGAGGCTATATCAAAGCTGTGGTTCATGCTGCTCATAGCCAGTAACCCCGGGATCATGAAGGCGATGTAATCTACTCCCTCCACTTTAAATTTTTTCCCCATGCCCCACCCAAAAGCTATTAAGAATAGGAGGGGTGATAAGGAATAAGAGGCGATTATTTTCCCTATTCTTCTCTTAAAAATAATCATCTCGCGGTAAAAAATTGCTTTAGCCCCCTTCATTCAAGAACACTCCTTCCAGTCAAGTGAATGAATAAGTCCTCTAAATTAGTGGAGCGAATATCAAATTCCTGTTGATGATTCCCTGCATTTGTTTTTTGGTACGCCTCCTCGGCTGTCTTAAAAAATTGATAAGAAGATTTTCCTTTTTCTATAATCTCTAAAGTATAAGGGCCCAGACTTTCAGTAAGGTGATTGGGCACACCCCGGGTAATAAGCTTTCCCTGATCGATGATACCCACCAGATCACAGAGATTTTCCGCCTCCTCAATATAATGGGTGGTCATAAATATGGTGCATCCGGACTCTCGTATTTGACGAATAAGCGCCCAGATATCCCTCCTTGTTTGAGGATCAAGACCAACTGTAGGCTCATCCATAAAAAGTATTTGGGGAGAATGAAGCAAGGCCCTGATGATCATTAATCTTCGCTTCATGCCCCCTGAAAATGTTCTCACCAACTCATCTTTTCTCTTCCAAAGATGGGCAAAATGTAAAAGCTCTTTTATGCGCTCTTCTCTTTTCTTTTTCTCCATACTATGCAGCATACCGTGTAATCGTAGATTCTCCACTGAGGTTAAATCAACATCCACATTATTATATTGAGAGACAACACCAATTTGTTTTTTAGCCATTACCGGCTCTTTGACCATATCATAACTATTGATCACCGCCTGCCCTGAGGTAGGTCTCGTTAGACCGGTGAGCATCCTCACAGTGGTTGTCTTACCTGCGCCGTTTGGCCCGAGAAAACCGAATATCTGCCCTCTTTTTACCTGTAAATCAAGAGCATTAACTGCGACCAGGCTGCCATACTTTTTGGTAAGGGATAAAGATTCTATGGTATGCATATTTCCCTATCAAATAAAAAAAAATCAACTTATTAAAATAATTTCTCCCCTAAAAATCATATCTTCCCAAGCGCCCTAATATTCTCTGAATCAAAGAGGTTGGGATAAAGTATTTTACCAATCTTGTAAATTCCCTGTATCAGTCGCATGGTAGGCCTTGAAACAAGCATCTCGTTAATGCAATAGATCCGGTCCTCCTGAACAGCCTTTATTGCTTTAAACCCTGTTTCCTGTTCAATCATCTCTTTATTTACTTTATTCATCACTCCATTTTGAGCAAGGTACACATCAATATTAGAAGCCTTGGCTAAGATACGCTCTTTGCCATAATTGGCAATATTTGAGCCGGCCACTGCCTTGGCGTCATCCGCAACATTAATTCCCCCGGCGCTTCTTAAAGCAAAAATAGCCATAGATTCCGGGGCAAAGGTTTTCATCTTGGAATGAATGGATTCAAAGTAAACCCGCTTTCGGTCCTTCAGTGAGACAGGGGAAAGTTTTCCTTTGATCCGCTCCAGGGAGGTTTTAAATATGGCCATCATTTGCAGGGCCACATCTTGTCTTCCAGTCAGGGCCCCCAATTTTTTCCAATAGTCATACATTGCCTCAATTCCTGTTGGCTGAAGAGATACTACGGTGATCCCTGCTTTTCGGAGTTTCTCCACTAATTGATTATAGGCAAAAAAAATCATGGGCCTGATAAGAATAAGATCAGGTTGAGCGGCAATAAATTTCTCAGCATCATCATGATAACTGAAAGTTGCTTTTTCTTTTGCTTCAGGAGGGTAATCCTCATGCATGGACACCCCGATTATCTCATCAGAAAGCCCTAAAGAGAATAAATTTTCCGTATGGGCACCATATAAAGAGATGATCCTTTTAAAAGGCTTTTCAAATTCAATGACCCTCTGGCAATCATCCTTTATACTATGCATCGCTTTTGCAGCTGAAGGACAAAGAAAAAGCTTTAGCATAGTAATAATAGTAATAATCAAAAAAAGACGCAGGGGACCAAGACAAAACACTTTTTTTTGCCCCTTCAAGGGCGGCCATTTTAATTTTTTTTCAGATGAGTTTAAATAGTGCAAGGGCAATCCCTACATTATGACCATGACTTCAATATATTCTTGATGCTGCAACTATCAGTAATGATTTTAAAAATTACTGTTAATCTTTATTTAGACCGGTTTATACGATTCTGTGAAGGCCATAAAAATGAAAAACCCCGGATCATAAAAATTGACCCGGGGATTTCCCTTTTTTATCCTCGTGATTTTTCATTACCATTTTCCAAAGGGGTAATGTAATTATCCAGGCAGGTCTTCTGACTTGCGGATCATCCTACTCACTTGGCCTTCCCACACCGAACCGGTCCAGTGGCTTATTCCAGTTTTCGTCCCCGTTTACAGCGGCGGGCCCGTCCCTGATTTACACAAGGTTCCCTATTAAGCTCTACACGAACACCTGAATGCTCCTTTGATTAATACTAAATTTTAAACTAAAAGTCAAGGTAATAATTTTAGTAAATATATCAATTAAATCATAAATTAGTATTAGCTAAAAAGATTTACTCAATATCTAAGATATTCCCTGCATTTTTTTTCAACCTGTGCAATTAGATTTTTAGATTCACTAATGGAAAAAAAATATTTGACAGGATAACAGGATAAACATGATTTAAATCCAGTTAATCAAAAAGATTTATCAGAACCTGAAGGAGGTTATA
>JAUWIR010000422.1 GCA_030605265.1 Pseudomonadota bacterium
ATAATACCGACTTATCCACAGGTGCTTGGAAAACTCATAATGCCGAGTTTTCCACACTCTCCACAATCCCGACTATTACTATTTATTAATTATTCTATAAGTTTATTCTATAAGTTTATAATTTGGGGGTGGGTGATTTTTCGGCTGTCACGGTGGGTGATTTTTCGGTTGACATTACCACTTCTGTAGATAATTAGCCCATGAGCCATATATTTTGGTTATTCTAGCTACCTCTTCAACCTGCCTTAGCTACCCGACCAAATATTTCCCGGTATATTCCCGCTTTATGATCATTCATCGAACCGGCAAGATAATTATCAAAGTGTTCAAAAATACCCCGGACATAATGTAAAATGAAGGGGTCAATATGATTTTTGGGGAGGATGTGTTTTGTTGATTTTTAATTCTAAATTCTTTAGTCTGGTTTTTAAATTCATAATGTATACCGATTAGATGAAAAAGACTTTCTTCTAATTTCATCAAAAAAATAAACATACGTTTTTACTATTGCTGCACGTAGAAGTAAACGTATTACTTTCTTCTAACTACATTAAAAAAACAATTTGATTTTGTCGTTTTTATCTAATTTAATAGAAGGACATTTCAACCTTCCTCTGCAAGTTGTATCATTGTTTACTTTTTTCAACATGTTGCCCTTGATTAGATAAAAATGTCTGGTTTTCTTCAAATTGATTCTTTTTTATATGCCCTCCTGCTCTTTCAATGGCACGAGATATTCTCGGCTTATCACTATCACTAAAAAAACATAAGCTAATCATCAACCGCCATTTTTACCGCTTTTCCTGGCTCTACATCATTTTTCAAGTGAAAGTCTAGGGATGCGATTAAATATTCTATTTTTTCTTTTACTATACCGCTACACATGGTCGCCTAAACTCCCACCATCCAGGCAGAAAGCTATCCAAATAATGAAGTAAATCGGTATTAAGGGAACCGTCACCTCTTAAATGCTCCCGGATTATCCTTTGTGCTACATTACTAATTCTGATCTGATCATCACCGAGAGTTTGAAGAGTAAGTAATAAATCTTCATTGCTCATCGAAAAAAATGTTCTCCTTTTTTGGTTAAAGGTCCATTAGGTTAAGCTTTTTCTAATTGTATGTTGACTATTCAAAGCTTTTTTTCAAAATATTTACACCCAATAGCATCTTTCTTCCGGTATACAGGCTTTGGCTCTACCATACATTTACCCTCTGATCCGTCACCAGTCTAGCCATTGAAACAATGGATACCATAATCAGGTTTATAAAACTTACACTCCCCACATGATTGATTAATCAAAGCTCTTTCCCCCTGTCAGAAAATATCAACCATTTCACTTAATGGCCTTTTTAATTCCCGTGCCCTGTTAACGCAGGCAAGCAGCTTATCAATAGATTTAAGCCTCTTTTGTGCCATAGCAAGCTCAAATAATGGGAAGAGTGTTTCTTCACATAAAAATGGTAACTTCATGGTGAATTAAAAAAGTGTAAACTGACAAATGAAGGAGCCCAACTTTTCCAAAACCATCAAATTTCTACTACAAAAAAACTTTTATTTAGAGTCATTGACAATAACTTGATATTTATGTTATATTATTTAAAAAATAATTTAATATAATATATTAATAGATCTATAATCATAATTTTATAAAATATTTTGTTATTCAAATAAATATCCTAATAAAAAATAATTCTATCTAATTCTCCATAGATCATCATAAATGAAAAATGGACAAGATAAAAAAAAGCATAAGATGTCGAAAACTGTATGGCTGATTTCCTATCTTCCAATATGATGTTATCAATAAAATGTTGGCAACATTTTCTCAGTCAATATTCTGTAGTCCATAGTTATTTACATGAATAATAAAATAATACAATATATTAAATTAATAATATTTATAATATTTCAGAATAGTTATTATTATTGAAATTTCGCAAAAGCAAGGAGATAAATATGAAAAAAAATAATAGATTAATATTATTAACAAAAATTAGCATTTTCTTAATTACGCTCATTATTACCTCCCTCTGCTGCCAGGGTTTCAGTGAAGCTTATAAAATCAATGATGATTTCAGCGCCAATACTGAAATGTGGGATGTCTCCATAAAAGAGTTGGGATTAGCAGAAAGTGCCTGGCCGTGCAAAGGTCATGATTCAAAACATACCGGTCAAAGCCCCTATGTTGGCGCCCAATCGAGTAACCTTAAGTGGACTTTTAAAACCGGAGGCAGCATTGAATCCTCTCCTGTTATCGGGGCTGATGGAACAGTGTATATTGGCAGTAGAGATAAAAAAATATACGCCCTTAATCCAAATGCCCTTGATGACACTGAAAGGCTGAAGTGGTTGTATGAGACAGATGGGGGAATTGTCTCTACACCGGCAATTGATAAAAGTGGCACCATCTATGTTGGCAGTAAAGATCACTTTTTGTATGCAATTGATACTGATAGTGGTGAAATGAAATGGAGGTACAAAACTGAAGGCGATGTTAATTCCTCCCCGACCATAAATTCCGTAGGAATAATTTGGTTTGGGAATGATGATAAATTGTATGCAGTTGATCCAAATGGACAGGTACAAGGGGATGTAATACCTCTAAAAGCATTTGCCTCTTCTCCAGCCATAGATAATGATATTCTCTACTTTATCGACCATTCTCCATATTACGATGATTATTCTGAATTTGCTCCTATAATAGCCTTTGATACACAGTTAAATGAGGAAAGTAATTTTTATTATTTACCAAATAACGAACTGGTAAAATTTACTTCTTCCATAGCTATTGCCCCCAATGGAAAACTTTATGTTGGTAGTGAAAATGGGACAATTTATGTCTCCAACTATCCGGAATCCTATTTATCAGCGCTTTATCAAACTCAGGGAATTATCTATTCCACCCCTGCCATTGGAAATGATGGGACAGTCTATGTGGGAAGTGACGATGGAACCCTCTATGCTCTTGATCCTGCGGCTTTTTTTAATCAGGACCAAAATATTGTAAAATGGTCTTATCAAACAGAAGGGGAGATAAGATCATCTCCTGCCATAGGAGCTGACGGAACAATTTATTTCGGCAGTCTTGATAAAAATATTTATGCTCTTGATCCAAATGGGGACCTGAAATGGAGTTATCAGACAGAGGGAGAAATTGACTCCTCTCCGGCTATTGGAGCTGATGGAACAGTTTATATTGGCAGTGATGATGAAAAGCTTTATGCCTTTGGAGAGAATATTATTGACGCAGAGCCTCCGCGGATAATTTGTTCAGCCGATCTGGTGGTTTTCGCTACAGGGAACCTAACTAAGGTTTCCTACACGGTAAAAGCCATAGATCCCATCGATGGAGGAAGTATACTTGCGGAATGTGATCCTCCGTCAGGGACATCTTTTGAAAAGGGAACCACAATTGTTAATGTGGATGCCTGCAATTCTTCTGAAAGTTGCAATGAAGCCTCTTTCAATATTATTATAGGCCCCCGCCCCTCAGGCATTTGGGCCTGTAGGGGATATAATGCTCAGCACACCGCACAGAGCACAAACCCTGGCGCACAAGAGAATACTTTACATTGGAGATTTTCAACAAAGAACAGTATACATTCTTCTGCCATCATAGCCTCTGATGGGACCCTTTATATTGGAAACGATGATGGCGTGCTCTATACTATTGATTCAACAACCGGGGCCCAAAAGTGGCGTTATCCGGCTCAGGGCACAATTGGGCCGATCGCTTCCGCACCTGCACTTGGAGTTGATGGGACCATTTATGTCGGAAGTAAAGATGGGGGGCTTTATGCAATTACTCCTGAAGGCAATTTGAAATGGAAATACCAAACCGAAGACGACCTTCTTTCCTCCCCGGTGGTAGGGGCTGATGGGACTATTTTCGTGGGATGCGAAAATGGAAAAGTATACGCTGTTAATAAAAATGGGACCCCTTCATGGGATTTTCAGACAAATGGGGGGATATATTCCTCGCCGGCCCTGGGAATTCATGGCACGGTTTATATTGGCAATAGTGTTGAATTATGCGCTCTTACCCCAAGGGAGGGCTCCCAAAAATGGAATTTTACAATTCCGGGGGCTGAATTTCATTCCTCGCCGGCTGTAGACTCAGAGGGGAACATTTATATTGGAAGCAGTAATGATAATCTTTATGCTCTCGACCCAAATGGACAAATAATATGGAATTATGACACAGGGGACGATGTTGATTCATCTCCTGCCATAGGGAACGATGGTACAATTTATGTTGGCAATGATGAGGGAATTCTCTCTGCATTTAATACTGATGGGGAAATATTATGGTCTTATAAAACTAATGGAGCCATATGGTCTTCTCCTGCTGTCGGGTCCGGCGGTTTGATTTTTTTCGGCAGTAATGATGGATATGTGTATGCCTTGAATTCAGATGGAAGTAAAAAATGGAAATTTCAGACTGAGGGACAAGTTACCTCCTCCCCGGCTATTGGAAATAATGGTCAAATATATGTTGGCAGTACGGATGGTAATATCTATGCAATCGGCGCCGGGCAAGGATCTGGTAATTTGAATACTGAAAATACCAAAAGCTCTGATTCTTCACCAAAAGA
>JAUWIR010000401.1 GCA_030605265.1 Pseudomonadota bacterium
ACCGATACTTGTAAGTCATTGAGAATAATTAATAATCCGTTTCTCTTTAGTCAAAACATAAATATTTTAAAATATAACAGTTCAAAAAGAAAAAAATTTTTTAGATAAAGGCTATCGTGATTATGGATGGTTCTGAGAGGGGCCAGGTGGCAACTGAAAATTTTGGAAGCTGCTTGGTCTACTCGACAACTATCGGCTAACATACTCAATGCATGCGCTGCCTTAATTGCAGTGCTGCCTGCCCGGCAGGGGCCATAACAGTCAAAGAGAGAAGGAAACTTGACATGGGCCTGGCTATTGCTGCAGATACTGTGCTAAAGACCAAGGTAACCGAGTTAGTCTAATAAGAATAAGCTTTTTATAATCCTTTCGAAATGTCTCTATTGAAGATACTTAAAGACAGAGGATAATGGAGAATAAGGGGGCTCATTGAATTAACATAAGAATAAAAGCAGTTTTAAAAAGAGTTAATTAAATAATTTAGGCATATAAATTTTTAAGTTGTATCTTGTATCTTATATTTTCTGAAATATTATTCAATAAAAAATAAAAATGAGGCGATTAAAAAATTATTATCACTGACCCTCATCATCACAGCCATTACACTTTTTCAAGGTAACCATCATTGTCCGCATCAGAAAAAGCAAGCATTTTAAGAGGCACACTCGAAGAGCCGGACCTTCTCTTTCTTTTGCCCATGATTACCTTGATGAAGAAGACGGTGGTGGAGATGGAGACTATATTGGTCTTGATCTAGGGTATAGCTTCTCTTTAAATGATAGCTTCTCTTTAAATGATAGCTTGTCTTTAAATAAAAAACTCAGTGTAGATCTTATAGATTGAATAATACCCTGCTCGGTGAAGCCAGTTTGCTTCTTTATTTAAAAAATTAGAGTGTCATCTCGCTCTAATTTTTTGATTAAAACCTTTTGCTTTCATAGAAGATCAAACTGGCTTTCTCCCAAGCATACAATAATTTATTTATTTCTAGTAATTAAAGGCCGCATTTACGGCACTAACGGCATTAACAAGTCCATGCCCATAGATTCGATCCAAGCCTTGGTCACCCAAATCATCGGCTGTGTCTCCCAAAATTCCTCTAACATCTTCGTTTGTCAAAGCCGGGTTAGCGGCAAACATAAGAGCGGCTACTCCACTAACATGGGGACAAGCCATAGAAGTACCATCCCAATTGGCATAATCGCCTGCTGCGTTCACAAGGGTGACTGTGATCTGTTGAGCGGAAAGGAGAGCTTTTAAAGCTTGGCCGTCTTCCTGAGACATGGAAACAACAGGTATCCACGGCTCACCTTCTTCGTTTACTTCTTCCCCCATGGTCCCACTAAAGATACCAGGTTCATTGTTATAGATAATCACGGCAACCGCACCGGCAGCCATAGCATTACTAGTTTTTTCGGAAAAATAAAAATCGCCGCGCTCAATCAGGGCGATATTGCCTTCGACTTGCGGTGGAAAATCTCCTGTATTTCCGAGGCCACAGTAAATAAGACCATCTGTAATTCCCTCGGGCGGTGTTACCTCGGAATATTCCATCCCTTGGACCTCGTAATCGGTGGTCCCTTGGGTCACTAAACTGTTAAAGCCAGTGCCTTCAGGCACTGTAGATTTGATATTAACACCAGGGGCTACCAGCTCTTGCTGTTTACCGGTGGAAGAAAAGTCGGCAATTTGCAGGTTGGAATCAATTGCACCAACGGCAATAGCACAGGAATACCTTGCCGGATAACTAATTCTTTTAATACCTTCGTTTCCAGAGGCGCAAACAATTAGAAGCCCGGCATCATAGGCATTTTGATATATTACTTCTGCTGCTTTAGAGTATTGGTGGCCGCCCAGACTTAGGGAAGCTATATCCATTACAAGACCATTATCATCCTCGCCTACATTGTTTTCCCCCGCAGCCCATTCGATTGCCGCCAGTATATCACTAAGATTACCATAGCCGTCTTGATTCAATACCTTACATGCATAAATATTTACATCATAGGCCACGCCGATGACTCCAATGGTATTGGGTTGGGCTGCAATTATTCCGGCGCAGTGGGTGCCGTGACCGGCGTCATCAGAAGGATCAGGGTCCCCGTTAACAAAATCGTAACCGCCGGCATAGACGCCAACCAAGTCCGGATGCGTGGAATCGATGCCGGTATCAATAACGCAAACATTTACACCATCACCTGTACTCTGATTCCAAGCCTCAGGTGCATTGACCTCATCAATCCCCCATGGAGTAACCTCAGCAAGAGCATGAACAACCCAATCCTCTTCCATATAATCCACATTGGGGTTTTTGGCTATGGCATCTGCGGCCATGGCATTGGGTACCCTAACGGAAAACACAGGGGCTAATTGATATCTGTGCAGAATTGATGCACCATGGCCCTTAATCATCTTTTCTTCTGAAGGCCCGGGTTTTTTCTTGAAGGCAACTAAATAACGGGCATTGTTAACGGCGTTGGAAAGTGGCCGTGACAAGTTAGAGGAGGCATTGAGAGCAGAGATCTCATCTGCTCCGGCATAAGGAACATACTCTGTTAGTATTCCAAATATTGCAACGAGTCCAAAAACAAAACATAAAGTTAAAACATGAAATTTTTTCATTTAATGCTCCTCTTAAACTAATTTTTAAATATAGGGTTCATTGATCGAAATTGTGAAAAATTGAACCAATAATCTTCACCAATAATCCTCACTGATAAACCTAATTTATGAAACACCACCTCCTTTTCATTAGCTGAAGAAAATCTGTTGTAGTAAAAAATTATATTGGCCGGGAAAATTTTTTTTGTTTAAATATTGACCTTTTGTGTAAGCTTGCCTAAGGTTACGCAAAATATATACCAACCGGCCATGCTTTTAGCAGGAATCAAAAAATGGGGTTTTTGTCCAAGGCCCCGAAAAGATTATCGCCCTTCTCAAGGTCTGGAAGGGGTAAAAAAAAGTATGATAAATTATTTTTTTTGATTTATTCACTTTTAGGCCATACTGTTCCATTTTATAACAAAGAGCATTACGATTGATGCCTAAAAGCAGCGCAGCTTGCACGTTATTCCCGGTAGTCTTGTTGATGTGGCTCATCTCTTTTTCTGAAATAGTTATTGCGTCTAATTCGGGGTTTTACTTGATGATATAGATAATTATTTCGAATAATATATCCATCATTGTGTGAGATCAAAAACAGTTTTTCCTTGGCCTCTCTGGCTTTAGTGTCCATAATGGTATTCGAATTACCAGAGATGATGAACAAGATAGAGAAAATTTGGCCCAATATATCTATGCAGCCAATTTTTTTTCATTTTGGATGATAATTTTTGGGTCCGGATTCTTGGAAGGGACTGGTAACCCTTGTTCTTTTAATAAGTTAACATGTTCTTTCATTCCCCATTTTGCTTTATATAAGCAATCTTCAACTGAATGACCTATACCTGTGAAACCTTCTAAATCTGGGGAATAAAAGCCGAAATACCCTGGATCTTCTGTCGCTTCAATAATTAATGAGTAATTTAATTCAATCATAGTATAATTTTCCTTTTTACCCCTTAATTCCTGCTGCCTTTAATATGGCATGGCAAGTTCCTGTGGGGACTTCTTTTGATCCATGATAATCAATTCGGATTAATTTATTCCAATCAGCTTTCTTATAATATCTTATTGAACCTTTTTGCTTTACAGTTTTAAATCCATTCTTTTCAAGTAATTTGACAAGTTCACTAAATTTCATTTAAGTCCCTTAATTATTTTAACAAAAATTTACTATAGCTGCGCATATTTTTTTTATACTATCAACTCATTTCTGAGTGTATCTATTATATCCAAATGAGCCTCACTGCTTTCGTTTTCTAAAAAATAAATATAGGCCTTGATTGATTTTTTATATTCATCTTGGGTCTTTTCTTTTTTTATTGCAGTTTGAAATTGATTCATTATTTCAGCCTCAGGTTTCTTTAAATAAATAAAATAGCGGGCCAAAAAACGATGATATTGGGGATCACCTATTAGATCCGGCGCATATTTTTCGAGCTCTTTTTCCAGAAGGGCCAGTGTTTCAGTATATAACAACCCGCGTAAATAATACATAATATGGTTGACTGTTTGATCTTTATCTCCAGATTTTTTGTACAAATCAATCGCTTTAATAATAAAAGGCTTTGCCTGTTCACTGCGATTTATTGTAGGATGGGCCAAGGTTTTGCCTAAGTTGCTGCATATCCTTGGATTATAAGGGTACTTTTTCTGCAGAGCAAAAAGGATGGGGAGGATGCTATAGAATGCCTTTAGTCGTATAGCATGGAATATATATCTGTTGTATAAATCAAGATCATCACAAGTTGCACTTGAAATTTCATCAAGGCTGCTAATAAACTCCTTGAATTTCTTGATACTTTTTTTCTTGAATCTATTGCTCTGAATTTGGGCTTCCATTAAAAGGTCAAAATAGTGCTGCGCTTTTGCTTTTTCGGGTTTGAAGAAAAGGTGAACTTCTAATAAAGCTTTAAGAAATATAGTATAAGTTGGCTCTATTTTTAATCCCTTTATAAAAATAGAGGTAGCCTCCTTTATTAAATTTTTTTCTCTATAGGCAATCCCAAGTTGATAATAGGATGGCAGATGCTCTGGATCAATTTCTATTGCCCGTTTAAGGATATCAATGGCCTTTTCTAATTCCTTGTTTTCTCTATAAGCAATCCCAAGTTCGTTATAGGATGGCAGATGCTTTGGATCAATTTCTATTGCCCGGTTCAGGATATCAATGGCCTTTTCTAACTCATTGTTTTTTCT
>JAUWIR010000601.1 GCA_030605265.1 Pseudomonadota bacterium
AATATCCCTTAATTTTATTTACTGCCTGCCTGATGGAGCGGCCCTTTCGATAAGCAAAGCTGCAATCTTCAAATTCCTCATCAAGCACAGACCCTATATCCTGTAACATAGCCGTTTGAAGCACTCTGTCCCTTATCGGGGGGACACATAAAGCCCTGGCTTCATCATTGCCTTTATCCACCAACATCTTCAGTAAAGGAAGCGGGGAGTATATCTGTTGGTCGAGTTCATCATTGAGTTGTTGGAGATTATAATCCAAATCCATCTCAAACATTTCAATGGTGACGCCGTCGACTCCGGCACAGCAGTGATTTTCCTTTACTGAAAAAAAAGCGGATTTTAATGAATATAGATTGATCCAATCATCATCATGGCTCATCCCATATTCCTCCTTAAAAAGGGTTATGGTCAAAAATGACTACCTCGCCGGTAACCGGTGATTGATAAGTTAATTTCATGGCCTTGCCGTGCAGGGCATGAGCCACGGCTAAATAAAGCCAAACAGGGGCCTTGCCTGTGAGAACAACTTCATTGCCCTCCCCTGCCCTATCCAAGGCTTTATTGATATAAATAGGCAAATCAGCCAATTTAGCCGTGTCAGTAAAAAACCCGGAAAGATCGATGGTAATCATATACCTAATCCTTTAGTATCTGCGGATGATAAAACAACATCATAACTGATGACCTTCCAGGGATCATTGGTTTGCACATATTGGGCTTTTATCTTAAGGTTAAAGGTCATGGCCGCCCCCACTATGCTGGTTGGCTTCTGCCCGCCGGTAATATCTACCATAATGTCACTTTCTGAAAAACCCTTTTTGGCAAACTCTTGCAGCAATCTATCCATGGCAGATACTATTTCATCAAAATCCTCAAAATTATATCCTTGAAAAGGAGTGATATCGATTGCGGGGGATAGTGGAATGAGGCTGCTGGTATTTTCTGATTTTTGGGCCAATAAATAAAAATGTTTTCCTTGAAGCTGCCGGTAATTAGTACAAATAGTAAAAAAATGTTTGATTTGGGAAATAGACTTTTTTGAGCAGATAATGGTTACTGTTTCTAAGGTATCCTCTTTTGAATGGTCATTCTCCAAATGATGCGCTATGGCCCGAAGCGGCATCTCCCACTGCCATCGGTACCTTCTGGGGTCTTTTCTTTTAAGGGATTCAATCTGCTGAATATCCTGATGGATATCCTCTGAAAGGCTTAACCATGCAGGGACGCCCGCTGTTTTTTTAAAAACAGGGGGAAGATTTGAAAGAAACAGCACCAGGTGCTTTCTTTTTTCTGTGGCCTGTTTTAGACTCCTGGTGCGGGGAGGAAAGAATTTTGTTCTATTTCTAATTAGCCAATAGACCATAATGATAAAAAAAAGGATATAACCAAAACGCAATGGAGAAAAGCTCCCCCATTCTCCGGTCACCCATACTTTACCATTTACCCACACATCAATAGTGGCCATAATGGCCTCTGCAGCAAAATTAACACTGAGGGCAGTAAGTGCGGCAATGATCCACGGCCGCCATTCGCTAAAAGTTATCCAAATGCCTTTTCTTTTTTTGTTCATGACGCTTTGTCCTTTTCCAGCCCTTTAAGGCTTTCATCATCCATGACTAAATCTTTTAATATCCCTTATTCATCAAAGCCCTGTCACCTAATCACCATGCTTTATTGATACCGGCATTTTTTGCTACATTTCTATTTCGTCAAATTTTTACTATCCAAATAAAGCGTATCAGGGCATAAATCTTGTTTATTTTTCTATTGCACACTACCAAAAATGGTTTCATACCGGATAGATAATTAACCGATTTTGATATTTGAATAAACATTACAAATAGTCCTTCAAAACCAAAACATCTATTTCTTTTATTTGTTTAAGCTTAATATCATTAGTTAGAAAAGCATCGGCTCCAATTTCAAGTGCTACGCTAATCTGTATAGCATCCATTGTCCTAAGGGAGGGATAATTCCCCCTTAACTTCCCAGCCATTTCAGCTATATCTGCAGAAATTTCCAAAAGAGTAATATGTTTTCCATATCTTAAAAAATTCGAAAATTTTTTCCCCAACGCTTTTTGCCCTAGTTCAATTGGTTTCGGTAAAACTTCAACAAGGGTTATAACCGAAGTAAAAGCATCTAATTCCTGTGCTTGTACTATATTTATAATCTCCCTGATGAGAGGGCTAAATTGAGGATGAGCTTCAATGTAGTAGATTACCGGAGCAGTGTCTATAAATATACTATTTACATTAGTCAACTTTTCCAATAGCGTCATAACCGTTCTTTCCTTAATCGATCAATATATTCTTGGGCATCTTCACCTTCCCACAGTCCTTTTCCAAGGCCATAAAGCTGATTCCAGTCAAAAGACTTTTTTTCGGCCATCCCCTTCTTCCTTAATCTATGGATAAGGCTTTCGACCAATTTTAATTGCTCTTGTTGTGTCAGCATTTCTGTTTCTTTTTCAATTTGCTCCAAACTATACTTCCTTTTCATTTTAACTGTCCCTTTAAAAATTATTAAGTAGTCCTTATTAATTTGAATTTATCCTTAGCACTATCTTAATCCATTTTAGTCCTTTTTACTTCCTTACTTTATCATTTTTTTGTTCTTGTTTATGTAACTAAATGTAGGGTAGGAGCTTCACAACTATAACCATTGAGGATTACCTTAATAATCTTTTCTACAATGTAATATCTCTAACTAAGTTATGACGGCCAGTTCATTAATAAGTTGGCTATGGAAGATTTGTTTGTACAAATGTAAATTTTTCGATTACCAGCGCGCAATTCTTAATACTTGTATTCTACTTGTATTAAAAATAAAAAACCGGGTCCAGAGGGCCCGGTTTTGAAATAACCCCTGGAAGGGGATGAAATTACCTTTCCCCCCTGTGGAGGCAAAGGTTGAGTTACCTCCAGTTATTAACTTATTTTAGTACCTTGA
>JAUWIR010000360.1 GCA_030605265.1 Pseudomonadota bacterium
AATTGGGAATATGCCCTGGGAAATACCCCTGAGCAAAGGGATCGAGGAGCGTGGAGTGATGGTACTCCAGTAAAAGAGTTACTCGTTACTGACACCCCGTAAATTAAAGATATGCATGGAGAGCTGAAGGACCTACCTTATTTTTACCCTCTCAGCTCTCCTACATTTATTTTGCTCATCATAAACTGCGTAATTGAAGATCAACTGCATTGAGGACTTCATCAGCTAAAAGATTACTGGAGAAATTATCCGCCGGAGTGTCAATAACAGATATATCTTTTTCGGCTTCTTTTTCTAAAGCCTTCTCCACAAGCTCTTGAAGATAAGTATGATGATATTTTTCCATCCTATCGAACCCTTGCCCCCATCGAATAAGAAAGTCAGTAACTATTGAAATCAACACTTCCTCTGTCTGTGTTTTATCAGGCAAACTATCGGAAACTTGCTGGTAAAGGCCTTGAAAAATCGTTTTATAAGTAGTTTTAAAGTTATCGGGAATGAAATTTTGCGCCTGTTCAATCTCCATTTTAAAATCATCTGATTGTTCGTGCTCTATTTGTTTTTTTAATTTTTCTTTTAGAGGAGGAAGCATAACCGTTGCCCGCAATTGTCTTCCAATCATTTCAATTACCTTCTCAAGCATAAAAGGTGCAATCATAAAAGTATGCTGAATAATATCAACAATAGCGCATCGAGAATCATCCTCCAAAGAAGCAAGAAATTCCTGGAACTTCCCCCTGGCCATGCCCATATCTCTTTTTACCGGTGTTACATTAGGCTTCCGAGTGATGCCTGAAACAAATCCTTTTATTCGTGCTGAGAAACTTTCCCAATCCCGCATTTTTGAAAGTAAATTACTATACCCTTCCATTAATTCAGCCCTGGTCATCTTTTTAGGAATAATATTGGTAATTCCGATAGGATTTTCAGCATATTTATCCCCCATATTTATAACACGTTCCTCGTTTACCAGCCTCGCCCATAATTTTGTGCCCCTGTGTGCATGAAGCATAAACATTTGCGGATTTGGAACACAACTCTCCTGAAGGAATTCAAAGTGCTGGTCAAAAATGGAAGTATCATCATGATCGAATCCAACGATCATTGAGGCAGCAACTGATATCCCGAAAGATTGAATTCTCTTTAGGTCCTCAACAAGATTAGTCTTATAGTTTAATACTTTATTAGCTTCTTTGAGACTTTCTCTGTTTGGAGACTCAACCCCTATAAGCACCGAACCAAAATTGGCATCAGCTAAAAGTGTCAACAATTCCTCATCCTGAGCTACATTTATAGTGACTTGAGTGCCAAAAATACAAGGGTCCTCAAATGAATTATTCAAAGGAACAAGTTGTTTGAGCAATTCTTTGATAAATTTTCGATTTCCTATAAAATTATCATCAGAGAAAAAAATTCTCCTCATCCCCATATTCTCAAGGTTTTTTACTTCTTGAAGAATCTTTTCAATCTGTTTATGCCGGGAACGTCTGCCAAATAAATAAATAACATCACAAAATTCACAGTCAAAGGGACAACCCCTTGTAGTTTGAACAGCCCCAGAGTAATAGTCTGCAATATTGTCCTTTATATTTTTCCATCGTGGAATTGGAGCTAAGGACAAATCAGGTTTACTGATTTGCCGATACTCTTTTTTAAAAATTCCTTTTTTCCAATCCTTAATAAATTGTGGCCAGGTGAGCTCAGCTTCACCTATAAATAAAACATCAAAATCCTCACGGCATTGGTCAGGGACAGTAGATACCCCGGGTCCCCCAATAACCACAGGAATTCCTCGCTGACGGATAACCCTGGAAATCCTCTTAGCCCGATTGACATGAGACACATAGATAGATATGCCAACCAGATCATACTCTCCCAATTCCGTGTTCTCATCAATTAATCCATGAACGGGTTCATCCCATAGTTTCACCTCAATATCATCCGGAGTGAGTGCGGCAATTGTTGCCAAGGGCAGAGGCATCATCAATGTTTTTGTTTTGGAATATTGTTTCATTACCTTAGAGGATTCAGCAAATTCAATATCTTGGTTTGGTGAAACCAAAAGTATTTTCATAATATTAACTACCTCCCTTTATCTTCAGCTTAAATGTATGACTAAAATTTTTTATTAGATAAGTGGTCACCTGGATTTTAGTCATTTGATTTATAGAATATCCTATACCTTAAAGAGGGCAATATTAGCTTATCGGTAAAAAAGATGAGAAATATTACATTTACTATTTATTATTTAACTCTTGAGGAAAGAGCTTTTCTTTTTTGGGCCTTCTTTTTTATTTTGTTAAAAAAGGCTGAGGGGATTTTTTGGAAGGCAGTCACAAATAAATTGCTCGAGGTTATTTTGCGGAAACTCTCCATTTGCTTAAGGTGTATCATCCCTCTTATGTCCACCTTTTGATTAAAAATAGTTTTTAAGATTTTATGATCAGAGGGTTTTAAAGCGGTTACTTTAGTGCGGTAATTAATTTTTTTTCTCAGAATAGCTCTTTTTATTTGAGAGCCGACCACTTTTTCCGGATCAATTGATTGGGTTGAAATAACACTATCCCTTAAGGCATTATTTAGTATGGATTCTCCTTCATTTGTCCTGGCAACTATTAAAGAGACCCCCTCCTTATCATTGGCAAATTCCTCTATCCAGGCATCGGCAACAGAAATATCAGCATACTCGGCAGTGGGATCACAACAAAACATACACGCTTTTGGTGCAAATGATTGAAGCAGCCACAATAATAAAAACCCTTCATCAAAAAACAAACATTTACTCATATTCCCATCATTCATTTTTGCAGTAACATAGCCCGGCCAGCCGCCACCCCGATATGAGAAACTTTGAAGGTCTGATGGATCTACCTTTAGACGGGACAGTAATAGTTTCGTAAATCCTAGATTTTTGGTTTGTCGACAAAATAGGCCTATGGTAAAGGCAATTTTTTTATCCAATTTTTTCAAATGATGCCTTGCCTTCCTAATACCCTCTATATGGCAAGGCAACCCCACGATGGCTATCCGCTGTATATCTTCTCTAGTAATAATTTGTTTAATAATTCTGTTTAATGGTACCGGCAGATATTTTGATCCTATAGCTGAAACTATTTCCGTCTCGGTTTTTGCCAAAACTAATTGAGGCTCACCAAAGGGATTATCTTCATTAAGTTTGACCACCAGAGCAGTATCAATTTGTTCAGTTCTCAGTGCGTAGAGTAATACCGCAGTTGCTAGCCCGCCAGAGGAAGAGGTCCTTCTCAACTGACGATTATTTGAAAAACCACTATAGGTATTTTGGAAAGGCCCTAATAAATCTTGAGCAGTAGTAGATTTGATTGATTTAAAAGGGACCCCTTCAGGATCAGAGGGCCAAGCAGGGCAGGATTGCAGGCATAAACCACACTGGATGCATTGATCCTTATCTATAAACGGCAAATACCTTCCATCTTCAGCCATGTAGAGTAATTTGACGGCACCATGAGGGCATACTCCTTCACAAGTGCCGCATCCTTTGCACAGATCAGCAGAAATGTTTAGGTTTTTGGTTATCATACTATATAATGCCCCCCGATATATTATTATGCTATGAGGAATAAATTTATGGTTTATCAGGAATCATTTTCCAAATCTCACAGCCAATATCCTTAGCGGCAATTGTTTTAACCAAACGACGTCCCGGCTTTGTTACTAAAAAGCTAGGTACCGTTGCGGTACCAATAAATAAGGTGTCATTAAGAATTCCAACGGAGCGAATTCCGTAGTTCTTGGGTAAATCTAAATCTTCAGTCATATTAATGATTTCTCCATCAAACCCATTGTGTACACAAGGATCAAAGGAACCCTTTTCTCCAGTAGGAGAAACCCAAATTTGCCCTCCGGTAACCCCGGGATTTCCTGCGGGGCCTAAATTTAAAGTACTCACAAATAATTGATTTTTAAAAGACCACAAACGCCATACATAATAGTTATATGCCTCCCCCTCTTCGTTAAAATCAAGGACCTTTTCCCATGAGGTTCCATCCGATGTCCTCCAGACAGTTGTCTTTCCATAGTCATGCCCTGTTCCAAGATAGAGATGCCCCTCGTATACAGCCACTGACGTAACAATATCATTATCCTCATTTTCAGGATCATGGAGGCTGAACCCCATTCCATTTCCATAGGCATCATCCATCCCAACGACCTTTTCCCAATTAATTCCATTCTTAGTTCGCCAAATCTCAAAGGCACCGGCAGCTTCCGGAATTTGGAATTTTTCTTCATCCTGTTCATTCTCCTCCTTAACCCAATTAACAAACCACCACATATTTTGATAATCCGCATCCTTAACCCAAGTAAAGGCATACAGATAATCATTAAAAACAGCCAATTCACCAACCATCATATTAATGGAAACTGCCCTCCTCCGCGAATTATAGATTTTTGTATCTAAAAAACTTGGTGAAGCTTCAACCTGCTCCCAATCTAAACCATCTTTGCTCCTATATAATTTAGCGCCATTACTACCTACACCCGCATATAAATACTCTCCAAAGCGTGTCATACAACGGATAGATCTATTCCCTCTGTTCCCGAATCCTCTCCTTTTTACTGTTTTCCAATCATTACCATCTGTTGTACGCAAAATTTGAGCCCCATTGGGATGAAAGGTACAGGCGTAAAGGGCTTGATCTCCGTCAGGATATAAACAGCGAATTCCCCGATTAGAGAGCAAAAAATCATCATGGACCTTACTCCAAGTAGTTGCCTCTGCATCACTGGTGCACCAAATCTCGGCTCCACCATATGAATTTAGTGTTCCAACATATAATTTATCTTTAAAAGTGGCCATGCTCCAAGCATAATCGTTTTTAGCGTTATCAAATCCATCTGCTACAACTTTCTCCCAGGATTGCGCCTCGGAATAACTCACGGCAAAAAAAATGAAGCTGATAATCATCAAGAACATAATCCATACAAAAAATCTTTTAACAAATTTCATATTTTTTCTCCTTTTCTGAGATGAGAGACCGAGAAGGTGTTCGATATCTCTTTTCGTAAATTTTTCTTATAAACCCTTAATGCTGGTTCACTTTTTCTTCATTTTTAAATTAGGAGATATTAAGGTATGGGGAGAATTCAGCCCCAGTAATCAGAAGATATATTAAAAAAATTTTATTTGATAAAAATAGAAAAAATTTTTCACGAAAAACTTGACGATAGGCAAGGAATTATGTTAAATTCTAAAACACTTTTACATTCCCCGGTAGCTCAGTCGGTAGAGCAGGTGGCTGTTAACCACCCTGTCGCTGGTTCGAGTC
>JAUWIR010000390.1 GCA_030605265.1 Pseudomonadota bacterium
AAACATGACTTCGTTTTGAATAAATTATGATAAAGCAAGCATATGTTAATAATGAATGAGCCAAAAAGTATATACACAAATTTAGCATGAAAAAAATTAAAAAAAATAGTACAGATTAAACACCCTACCTCCGGTCCTCCTTTTCCTGAAGTAAAGGGCTGTTCTCCAATATTGGTGGCAATATGCCGAATGAGTGAGGGGGCATTGGCGTCTTGCAATGATTCAAATTGTTGTTCTACTTGATAGGCAGCCTTTTCCAGACGGCGTACCACCTTTTCTGTTTCTTTCCGCAAAGTGCCTTGGGGCATGGTCAGGGAGGCCCACATATTGTCGATTTCTATTTTTGGGAGTAAGCTGAATTTCAGGTGTCCTCCTCCCACATACCCAAGGGTGGTCAAGAGTATGGCTATTCCTGCAGCCAGAGTAGTATATCGCCAGGTGATTGCCCTATTCAGTAATCGAGTGAAATTATTGGTGATAAAACTATTCAAGCCGCAGCACATGCGCTCTTGCATTTTGGCCATCAGCCCCGGTGTTTTCCGCAGGCGCGCTCCGGATAAATGGGCGGGAAGAATGAATAGGGCCTCTACCAGGGAAAGGAGCAGTACGCTGATCACCACGATAGGTATGGTTTTCATGATCTTACCCAAAAGCCCGGACGTGAAGATAAGGGGGAAAAAGGCTAAAACAGTAGTAAGAACAGCGCTGATAACAGGGGCGGCTATTTCTTTAACTCCCCGAATGCCGGCTTCTTTAGCTGATAATCCCTTTTGTCGATAGGAAAAAATATTTTCTCCCACCACAATAGCATCATCTACCACCAAACCAAGACAGATGATAAAAGCAAAAAGGGAAATCATATTAATGGAAACATTGAATCGAGAGAGCAGCCAAAAGGACCCAAGGAAAGAGATGGGTATCCCCATCGTTGTCCAGAAGGCAAGCTTCAAATCAAGAAAAAAAGTGAGAGAGAGAAAAACCAAAATAAGACCAAGGTAGGCGTTTCGAAGAAGAAGCTCTAGCCGGGACCGCAACACCAAAGAGCGATCAAACCAGGTGGCTATGGATACTCCTTCAGGCAGGCGATCCTGTATTTGTCTTACATATTGTTTTACTGTCTCTGCCACATCTAAAGCGCCCTGATTGCCGACCCTAAAGACATTTACTGTGGCAGCGGGTTTTCCGTCAAATCGGGCCGCCTTATCAGAATCCTCAAATCCGTCAATAACCTCGGCAATATCTTTTAAATAAAGTTTTGTTCCATCATTGCGCGCAAGAATAATGGTATTTTCAAATTCTATCCCATGATATTTTTGCCCTTTTGTACGGAGCAGGATTTCTCCTCCCGGTGTCTTGATTGAACCACCGGGAAGATCAATAGAGGACTGTCGAATTTCTTGGACCACTTGGTCAAAGGTTAATCCATATTCTATTAAGGTTTTTTCCGGTATTTCAATGGAGATCTCAGATTTTCTTATACCGGCTAATTCAACCCGGGAGATATTTTTCAGAGCAGTGAGATCATCTCTTATTTTTTCAGCTAAGGTTTTCAGGGCCCTTTCAGAAACATCTCCATAAAGTACTATGGTAATTACCTGTGTTCGGGCAGTTAACTCAGTGATAATAGGTTTTTCAGTTTCTTTGGGGAAGGTGGTGATACGATCAATTTCTGCTTTAATATCTTCTAAAACCTCGGTTGTGTCAGCACTCTTCTATTTCGGCAACTACTGTTCCTATCCCTTCAAAAGCTGTGGACTGTAGTCGCTTAATACCCTCAAGCCCCGAGAGGGCCTCCTCAAGGCGTAAAATTACCCCCTCTTCCACTTCGGCGGGAGTGGCCCCAAGATAGGGAACAGTTATAAGAATCCTATCAGTGTCCAATTCAGGGAAAATTTCAATTTTCATTTTTTGCAAAGATAAAAAACCACCCACAAGAATGAGCAGCATGAGAAGATTGGCAGCTACATGATTTGAAGCAAACCAGGCCAAAAGGCCGCGGCTGTTGTCATCTCCCACAAAAAAATCTCCTGATTTTCATTTTTATACTGCAGTTTGAAAAGCTATTTTACCAGACAGGATTTACAGGATGAAACAGGATGAAACAGGATAAGAAAAAGAAAAATCTAGTTGATCCTGTTAATCCTGTCAAAAATTATTCCGACCCCCTGACATACCTTATTTTCATCCCCTCGGTCACTGCATCAAGGCTGCTGGTAATAATGAGGTCTTTGTCCTTTAGACCGGCAGCAACATAGGCATAGTCTTGATCATAGCGAATTATTTTTACCTCGCGCACCAGCAGGCGATCCTCTTGAATAATCCAGACTTGGTTTTTTTGATGAACTGCGTAGCGTGGGATCGGGATCACCTGGTGGAGGATTTTACCTTGAATGCTCGCTTCCACAAACATCCCCGGCACAAGAGAAGCTTTATCCGCAATACCTTGTTGAAAGGGACTAATAACTTCTATAACTACTGAAACAAGCCGTGTAGCAGGATCGATTTTACCGCCAGTTCGCACCACTTGACCGGTAAAGGCCAATTGCTCTCCGGCATAGTTCGTCTTGACTGTAGCTGAGGCGGGGATGTTAAACCACGCCAGCTTTTTGTTTTCAAGAGGGATGGGGACCTCCATTGCTTTTGTTCCATATACAGTGCCCACAGATTGTCCAGCCATGACGTATTGGCCTGCATCAACCTTTTTTTCAACAATACAACCATCAAAAGGCAAGGACAATGAGGTTCGCTCAAGATTTAATTTTGCTGCCATAAGCCCTGCCTGAGCTGCTCTTAGTTCCGCCCGGGCCTGCTTAATTTGCGGCTCTCTGGCCACTAGAGGGGGAGGCTCTATGTTTGGGGTAAGGATAGCCCATTCTTTCCGGGCAACTTCTGCTTTTGCTTTTTCAAGATCAAGGATTACTCTTGTTCCGGCCACAATAGCCTGAGCTTTTTGCAAAGCAAGTTTATAATCTGTCGGGTCTATTTGAATAAGCAGGTCGCCTGCCCGAAAAAAACCGCCTGAGACAAAATGTGTATGAGTTGCCAAAATTATCCCTGATACTTGTGGAATTAGCTGGATCTGGTTTTTGGGTTTTACTGTCCCGTAGCCTTGTATAATTACAGGGATATCCTGTTGGTGCACAACCACCACCTTCACTAAAGGGGCAATTACTTGAGGTTTTTCCTTTATTGGCGGTTTTCGCGACAGGAAGAGAAAAATTGCCGAACCTGCGCCTATCATTATGATAAGGGAAACCAAAAAAAATTCTAAGATCTTTTTTTTCAAGAATGCCCCTCACCCGGATAAGTTGGAACTAAAATATATCTTCTATTTTTTTTGCCTTAAGGCGCCAAGTCAACAATATTTCTGTTTAAAATCAAGCAAATCGAAAGCATGGTAATGACCATTCGGGAATTTTTTTGGCTATACTTTACTTTATTTTTACAAGCCCTTTCCTTTTGTGGAAGATTTACAGGAGTACCAATCTTGTAGGTGAGCTTAAAGTAGATTTTTATTCTTTAAATTAGAGAAATTTTTAGATTAAGCTGGTTATCAAATTTTGAAGAGCAACCTCAACCATGATACAGGTAATATTGGCAAAAAGCTTTGTAAATTTCCGGCTTATCGCCTCATTGCGGCATACTTGCTTTAATACCTTTGGCGATGTATTTTGCGGCTCTAAATATCCAAAGGCGCTGAGCGCCTGAATAATCTCATTTTGACGGACTGTTCCATGATCATACAGAATTAATACATTTCCTGTGACAGGGTTTGCTTTTATGTATTCAATTCCTGCAATTTCCTTTAGCCTATTTTCCAATCCATGAGCTTTGGTAACTGAATCCTTAATTGGGGCGATTTTAATTCGTAATCTTCCCTTTAGAGAATGAAAATATGTAGTAAAATTCTTCATGCTATATTCCTTCCAAATATAATAAATATAGGCTTTCCTGAATATACAATTGTCTTCTTATTTTTTTCATCGTATAAATTTTGCAGTACACCAGTTAGATAAATATTAAAATTATGTTAGATTTGTGTTAAATTTGAGCAGAAAAATAGATAAATCTTTTGAATTTGCATGAGGGCTAAAAGGTCTTGAAAACAATTTTCGCAGAAAAATGCCGACGATCGATTAATCTAGGGAGAGGAATGCCTTTTTTACTTTAATAGCTTGTAAGCCTTTATAGGGCCTGTGAAGGGTTACAATACTTCTTAATTTTTCTGTTGATGAAATTTATGGAAGGCATCAATTGCATACCAGATCAGTACATATCCGGGGATCTCTGAAAAGCCCCATCCTTTTTTCAGAACTTGTCTTACTCCTATTGCACCCATGAAGAGGGGCATAATAAGTTTTAGGTTGGCTTTCCCACTAGTCAACTGGTAAATCCGTTTGTCTAAATCACTGATGACCTCAGTGATTTGTGTGGCTGTTGAGCTGTGTGGCAATATTGGTGGCGGCCCCTGATTACTGGAAACATCATAGAGAATCATGCCAAGATCGTACAATATGGCGGAAAGATTATCATGAGTGTGCACATGCGCATCATAGTGGATAAGAATGCTTCCGGTAACAGGATTAGTAATAATTTCTCGAATCCCAAGTTGTTTTTGTAAATGCCTTTTTACTCCTTCTAAGATTTCAGGATGAGGTTTCGGAGGAGAGGTGCGAAGGCGGAGTCTTCCCGGAATATTACTGGCAATTTTACAGTGCATTTTGGTTTTTTCCATATCCATATCCTTATGGTTTAAATTATTGCAATCTGTGAAATGAATTATTTTTAGACAGGATAACAGGATTGACAAGATAATTTTTAATCCTGTCTATCATTTACAATATCTCTTTGACTTTACGATTGATCTCAATTTTATTTTCTCCAAAATCAAGTATCAAGCCCACTGGTTTTAGCCTGTAATGGGTTTTTGTGATTCCGCATTAAGACCGCA
>JAUWIR010000484.1 GCA_030605265.1 Pseudomonadota bacterium
ATTTTATGTAATTATCGACTACTCAGATTCATAAATTTTAGTAAAAATAAAATTATGAGTTTGAGTATGATTAAGAGTAAAAGTTATAGTAAGGGAGGAAAATTTATGTTCCTTGGTTAACTGGATAGCATGGGAATTTTTATTTTTATTTATGTGGCTTATCAGCTCATCAGCTTAACAGCTTAACGGCTTAACGGCTTAACGGCTTAAACGGCTTAATTTAAGGTTCACAAGTCTTTCACTTTCGTATATATAAAAATTATCCTCCGAGCTTTTTAAATAATTATAATAAAAATAAAAAAATATAATAAAATTTAATCATAAAAAATATGTCCATTTTCATTCTGATTATGGAGATAATATAAAAATTTCTCCATAAAAATACTCGAAGAATACTCTGTAGAAAAAAAGGCTGGGTTAAATACCCCCAGCCCTTCATTACTTCGATAGCTTTCTTTCTATAAATCCATTTCTATTTTAAAAAAGAGGCGGCATTGTCAAAGCAGGATGATTCATTTTGGACATGTACTCCATCACTTCTTCTTCCGTAGTGGCACTTTCTTCATCAGCGATCATATCATAAAAATTATCAACTCCCAATTCCTTTCCTCTTTTTTCAATTACTGCTTTCAGTTCCTCTTTGAGAATTTTTGGCATCCAGGCTACCCGGAGTAATCCTCCCTCAGCAGAAATAAATTTTTGGCTGCCAATATAGTGTTTACTGTGCCCGGTAAATCCGGGGGTTTGCAGCCCGCCGCCTACTGTACCGGCCAAGGTGGAAAACTTCATCCCTGCCGGGGACATTCCGGCAAATTCACGATTCACTGACATAAGAGCGTTGGCCATAGGAAGAACTCCGGATATACATTCAAAACAGCCACAGGAGGTCATAGGATCTTCCATAATACTGTAGCCGTTAAATCTTTCAATGTTTTGACGGGAGGCTTGGGAAATAAAATCATTAACTCCCTTCCATTGCCCCTTATCTGCATCCACGACATCACCTTTGGCTATAGGCTGATTTGGCCCTGTGGGATCAATCTGAAAGGCCGCTTTTCCATCCAGCCAGTTATAAGCTCCGCACAACCCGCTTCGCTCAGGAGTGATAACACACACATGATTGGGAGCAAAGGATTGACAAAGAGTACAGGAGTAAAAAGTATCCACACTATCATCCGTAAGAGATCCAATCCTCTCATCCCGAAAATGATAAGCTTTTCTGGCAATTTCCCTTAGAGCCACCACATCTTCTTCTTTAGTATAAATGGTTACCTGAACCTTATCCAAAATGGCTGAATAATCAGCATGCAATTTCGCATGGATAATATCAGCAAGATGATGCAGTTTAAACCCCTTTTGCTTAGCATCTTTGCTGATTCGAACCCAGTTGATATCTCTTTGGCCCATATGGAACACACCTTGGGCTTCATTTAAATATCTATGGATCTGTCGTTCAAGGATTGATTCAAAATCCGACTGAAATTCCCGACCGGCAACTTCGGCAACAATCGCCAAAGGAAGGCGTGAACCCTCTTCAATATCATCTATTTCCGGACCCACCATAATAATCTTGCCGTCCTCAATCTCATTCATCTCCCGCATGGTCACAAACTCAAAAGCAGGGGTTTTGGTACCGCCCATTTCCACAAAAGTATCTTCTTTTCTAACTCTTTCTCCCTCAAAGGCAGGACCAAAAGATACAGGTACAGGCACCTTATGAATTTGGACTTTTAGGCCGCGCACTTCAATGGCTTTCTGGACCATCTTTTCATGAGGAATACCGGAGACAACATGTTCATAAGTACAGACCCCTGTAGGTAAAATCTGAGGAATATCCGTATCGGAAATAGTAGGAAACCCATAGTTGATGGCACCTGCAGCCTGAGCGTATTTTTCATCATCTACATCACCAAAGGCCAGAACAAAGGCAAAGATTCTATTCTTATTGTATTTTAAAATCTTACTGTAATCTCCCGGTTTCACACCGCCAAAAGACATAGCCGCTCTGGTGGCAAAACCCAAGGCAAAAACAGTTGAGGTAATATCTTTGCCAAAGGGTACCAGACGGGTTTCCCAGCCCATCTGAACTCCTTCTTCTTTTAACTGCTCGGCCATACTATTCCCATTAGAATCAGAAGACATAAAAACGTATAAATTTTTCTCCTGAAGCTCCCGGGCAATTTTTACAGCAATTTCATTAGTAGGACAGGCGCCTACACAAGCGGCAAATCCGGGTGCAGTCCCATCAACAAATTCAATCCCCCGCTTTCTCATGATAATATCATCAGCAGCGCCAAGCCAGGGCGCTCCATCCTCAGGACAATTTTCTGTTACTGAATAGGGGACTGGATCTTGAAGATACTTGATAATTTCAATAAGTTCGTCGGCAAAAAGCGTAGCCATCCCGGCATCCAGAGTATGTCCCAGATAAGGTACCCAGACATTCTCTGAAGGATGCGGCGGCAGCAAGGATTTGGCTTTCTCCATAATGGCCGTGAGATCTCCCAGTTTTTCGGCCTTCATCCCGGTCATTCCATAAATAACCGGCAGATAATATCCGGTATTCGGAAATTCAATTGTTTTCTCCGGTCCATACTGTTCTAAGGCTGCGGCCAGAGAAGTTTCTGCTCTCCCTACAATATTATGTGCTCCACGAATGGCAGCGGATGCGATTATTTTTGACATCGTTTACCCCTTTGTCTAAAAATGAATTCTGCTACGAATTTTCTTATATAAATACAGCCTTACCCTTTTTTTATCCCCTCTTTCAATAACGAGAGGGACAGGGTTACACCTCCAGGGACCTTCTCATAGCCATATCATATAAGACTCTATCCTGTTTCTTGTCTATTCCCAAAGCAGCTCTTTTGGCCTTGATATGATCAATCATTAAATGAGCCATTTTAATAGGATCAGGCTCAAAGGCCCATTTGCCCTTGGTGATCTTTTCAAATTTTTCAAACAAGAGCTCTTTCATTTCCTCAACTCCCATAATAGGGAAGGTAGTTCCAAAGACGGTAAAAACACCGGAGCCGACAAAATATTGCCCAATAGAAATCGCTTTTTCACTCATCCATTCAGGAGCGCATCCTGCCAGAGGAAGATCACTGATATCATCGCCAAGGCCGCCTTCTTTGACCATGGCCGTGGCGGCCATTAGCAGCCGGCTGTTATCTACACAAGACCCACAGTGAAGAACAGGAGGCATCCCAACTGTCTCGCATACTTCAGCCAATCCGGGGCCGGCTAATTTAGCCGCTTCAGGAGTCAATAACCCCTCTTTGGCACAGGCAATGGCTGCACACCCTGTTTGTAAAACCAAAACGTTATTCTTAATCAATTCCTTGACCAAAGTGTTGGTTACATAATCATGTTTCACTCTTGGGTTACTGCATCCTACAACGCCGGCAACTCCAAGGATTCGCCCGTTCATAATATTATCGTTTAAAGGACGGTAGGAAGCTCTGAATGATCCTCCCAGCATATAGTTAATGGTTTCATGAGTAAACCCGGCTACCATATCCACTTCATCTTTGGGGATTATGATCTTGTTTTGGTCTCGATTACTAAAATTTTCAATTCCCTGATTAATAATCTCTTTGGAAATTTTAAGAGCATCGTGTTCATGGAACTGTAAATGAATAGCGCCAGGCATCTTGGCTTTTTCAGAGGTGGTGATTAATTTAGTATGGTAACATTGGGAAATATCAGCTAAAGATTGCATGATACACTGAACATCAACGATCATAGCATCCACTACGCCGGTTAAAATAGCCAATTCCTGTTGGAGAAAATTTCCTGCTACAGGTATCCCATGGCGAAGCAGGATCTCATTGGCGGTACAGCAAATTCCAGCCAGATTGATACCCTCGGCGCCTTTAGCCTTGGCTTTGGCAATCATTTCAGGGTCCTGAGCCGCCACCACTAACATTTCCGAAAGCAGGGGATCATGACCATGAACGATAA
>JAUWIR010000038.1 GCA_030605265.1 Pseudomonadota bacterium
CCAGTGCCTCAATGAAGCAAATGGATCAGTCCATGAGAGAGATTTCCACTGCCGGACAGGAGATTGGCAATATTATTAAAACCATTGATGAGATTGCCTTTCAGACTAATCTTTTAGCCTTAAATGCGGCAGTTGAAGCTGCCAGGGCAGGGGAGGCAGGGAAAGGGTTTGCCGTGGTAGCTGATGAAGTGCGTAATTTAGCCCAGCGAGCTGCAGAGGCTGCCAAAAACACTTCGGCTATGATTGAGGACACAGTGCGAAAAATTAATGATGGTTCCCAATTGGCTAAACATACTTTTGAGTCTTTTGAAAAAGTAACCGACAGTTCCGGCAAAGTAGCGGGTTTAGTAAGTGAAATTGCCGCCGCTTCAAAAGAACAGAGCCAGGGAATTGATCAGGTGAATGTAGCTATTAGTCAAATGGATAAAGTGACCCAACAGAATGCAGGCAATGCAGAACAAAGCGCTTCCGCCTCCAGAAAGTTACATGAGCAATCTGAGGGGTTGAGGGAAGTGGTGGAAGATTTGACCAGGCTCGTGGGAGGGCATATTTCGTCGGAAAGTTCGGGGAATTCCTCTTCTTCCGTGCCAATAAATAATCATCAAACAAAATTTATCCCCAAAAATCTTCAAAAGGAGGGTGAAAAAAGAGGGGAATTTTCTGCAGCCCCAGCCCCCGGAGAGGGGAAATTGGTAAAACCGGAAGAAGTCATCCCCTTAGATGATGACGGCTTTGAGGATTTTAATGGGTAGATTATTCCTTCTTTTATGATGCAAAAATATGGATGATCAGACTTTTCAAAAATATGTTGCCCTGGTTTATGAGCACAGCGGGATTGTTTTGGGAGAAACCAAGAAGGAATTGGTGCAGGCACGGGGGGCCAGGCGGATGCGTTTTTTGGGGGTATCCGATTATCGTTTATACTATCAATATATAACGCAAGATGCAACAGGGCAGGAGTTGACTTATTTGCTGGACGCCATTTCCACTCATGTAACCAGTTTTTTCCGTGAAAAAGAAAGTTTTGATTTTATTTCCATAACAGTAAAAAAATGGTATCAGCAAGACCAGAGGCGGTTTCGCCTCTGGTCTGCCGGGTGCTCAACAGGAGAGGAACCCTTTTCTTTAGCCATGACCCTTTTGGAGTCTTTTAGAGAAGAGAAGTTCCCTGATGTGAAGATTTTAGCCACCGATATTTCACGGCAAGCTCTTGAAACTGCTCAAAAAGGGGTTTACGAGAAAAAAAAATTAACTCCCTTCCTAAAAGAAGAAAAGTATTTCACTCCCTTTGGGCAAAATAATCTGAGAGCAAGTGATGAGTTAAAAAAAATTATTGTTTTTAAGTGTATGAATTTAAAAGATAAAAAGTATCCTTTCCTGGGCCCTTTGGATGCTGTTTTTTGTCGGAATGTGATGATTTATTTTGATGAAAGAGGACGTTCTGAAATCATTGGCCGATTGCTTCGGTTGCTAAAGCCGGGAGGATATTTATTTGTGGGTCATTCAGAGAGTTTGCTTGGGATGAATAATGGTTTCAAATATGTGCGTCCCTCAATTTACCAAAGGCAAGTGGAATAAATACAGCTAATTAATACAGCTAATAAATACAGCTGATGAGCCGATAAGCTGATTTTTCTTATCAGCTTAGCAACTACTTATGAGCTTATCGGCTTAAACACACTGAGAAGGGAAAAAAGAAGTGCAGGCAACTATTCATCCACAATCCTTAAAATACTTTTTAGAGCCGGGGCATCTTTACATAGCCACTCATCCTACGCTCATTTCAACAGTCCTTGGGTCTTGCGTTTCGGTTTGCCTGTGGGATTCAAAGAAAAAATTAGGGGGGATTAATCATTTTTTTCTTCCCGGCAGGTCTGTAGAAGAAAATACCACAAGGTTTGGCACAGTGGCCGTTCGGCTATTGATTAAAATGCTTTTGGAGGAAGGGGCTTTAAAACATCATCTGAAAGCTCAACTGTTTGGAGGAGCCAAACCAATCCGAAACATTTCCATGCGAGTCGGAGAAGAAAATGTAAAAGTAGCGCGGAAAATACTCATTCATTATGGGATACCCATCATCTCAGAGGATGTTGGGGGGAATTTGGGAAGAAAAATTATTTTCAATACCTTTAATGGTGAAGTTGCCGTGGTAAAAGTAAAAAGTATTCAGCAAACAGATTGGAGAAAGGTCAAATGAGTAAGATAAAGGTACTCGTTGTAGATGATTCAGCAGTGGTGCGGACTATCCTTACTCGAGAATTGTCAAATGATCCTGACATTGAAGTTGTCGGCACTGCTCCGGACCCTTATGTAGCCAGGGATAAAATTGTTCAGCTACAACCAAATGTAATAACCCTGGATATAGAGATGCCGAGAATGGACGGCTTGGCCTTCTTACGAAAATTAATGGAGTACTATCCCCTCCCTACTATTGTAGTAAGCTCTTTAACTGGCCATGGAAGTTCTTTGGCTCTTGAGGCTTTTGAAATTGGCGCTGTAGAGGTAATGTCCAAACCTGGCGCCTCTTATTCAGTAGGAGATATGGGAGAGCAGTTGATTGATAAGATAAAAGCAGCTGCCCGAGTAAATATTCAATCATGGCGAGAGAACAAGGTAAAGGTTTCTTCCCTGCATACAATCAAAAGCTCGTTAGGAAAAACAACAAAAAAGGTGATCGCCATAGGAGCATCTACAGGAGGCACTGAAGCAATTAAACAGGTTTTGTGCCGTATGCCCCCGGGGGCCCCGGGGGCAGTAATTGTTCAACACATGCCCGCCCATTTTACCCGCGCTTTTGCCCAAAGATTGAACGGCTTATGTAAGATAGAGGTAAAAGAAGCCGAGGCCGGTGATTCAGTGATTCCCGGCAGGGCCCTCATAGCTCCCGGAAATTACCATATGGTCTTTCGCAGGAGTGGGGCAAGGTATTATGTTGACATTACTGAAGGGCCACTGGTCAATCACCAAAGACCTGCTGTTGATCTCCTTTTTGGATCTGTAGCAGAATACGCCGGGGGCAACGCTATTGGTGCAATTCTTACCGGCATGGGGGCTGACGGCGCCAAAGGTCTCCTTAAGATGAGGGAGGCGGGAGCAAGAACAATTGCCCAAGATGAGGCATCTTCAGTGGTTTTTGGCATGCCCAAAGAAGCCATCAAACAGGGAGCTGTTGAAACAGTCTGTCCATTATCGGATATTACTCGGCGGCTATTAATGATGATCTATAATTGAGGAATAATCTTTCCAATCGTTTCCTTTTTTTTTCAATTATCCTTCAAAATTTTTTATGATCCACACCTAAGTAAAAATTTCTTTTTCTTCGGGATTGAAGAATATTTTTTTTGTGATATCATCTAAAAAATCTGTAATATGCTCCTCTATTCAGAAATATAATGGACAAGGGTAGTTTGATGAAGTTTTTTCTTTGTGTTGTTGGCATGGTTTTTATTATTGAAGGTATCCCTTACTTTCTATTCCCCCTAAAGTGGAAGCAGATGCTTTTGAAAGTAGATGAGATATCGGAATCCTGGTTGCGCATTTTGGGCTTGATGAGTATTGTTATCGGTCTATTTATTGTTTTTCTGGGGAAAAGGTAAATAGGATGAGTGATGAAGAAAAAAATTGCCATTGGCTTATATTCCGGCGGATTGGATAGTATACTGGCTTGTAAACTGATTGCGGAAGAAGATTTTTATTTAATTTTACTCCAATACAAAAGCCCGGTGTTTGGAGGTAGGGAAGATTCGCTCCAATTATCAGATTTTTTACCATCCGGTGGCTTTCGTTTGCAAACAATAGAGATGAGGGAAGAATTTATTGCCATGTTGCAGTCTCCAAAATTTGGGTATGGAAAAAACATGAATCCTTGTTTGGATTGCAAAATCCTCATGGCCCAAAAGGCAAGGCAAATCATGATAGAAAACAGGGGGTCCTTTGTATTTACCGGCGAGGTAGTTGGGCAGCGGCCTATGTCGCAGCGAAAGGACGCCTTGCGAATTATTGAAAGAGAATCCGGATTAGATAAGCATTTACTTCGACCTCTTTCTGCGCAACTCCTTCCCCCTACCCTGGCAGAAGAAAGGGGAGTTATTAATAGAGAAAAATTACTCAATATTTCCGGTCGTTCCAGGAAAAGACAAAAGGAATTAGCTGAAAAAAAGGGGATAACCGGCTATCCTAATTCCTCCGGCGGTTGCCTGCTCACTGATAAAAGCTTTTCTTTGCGGTTAAAATCAATACTTTATAATGAAAAAGCACGGATAGGTCTAGAGGATTTACAATTGTTAAAAGTTGGGCGCCATTTTTCCCTGCGGCCTGGAGTAAAATGTATTGTCGGTCGTAACCAAACGGAAAATGAAAAAATTTTGTCTTTAGGAAGGGAAAGTGATTGGGTATTTAAAGTAACTGATGGACCTGGACCAATAACTTTGGCCAAGGGGAGTTTGCAAGAGGATGACTTTCAATGGATTGCCTCAATTACCGCCAGGTATAGTGATTTAAAGGGAGAGGATCGCGTTTTTGTCAAAAGGCAAATGAAAGGAAAAACAATTGGTTTTGTTTTTCCAGTTAGGCCGGCTACTGAAGAATTTTTGGAAAAATGTAAGGTTTCATAGGATCATTAAGTCTAAAAATGGCCTCATTAGTCAGTTTATACTGTTTTAATTCACCATGAAAGTTTTTTAATCCCTTCATGCTCTTCATGGTAAAAAAATAAAAAGTAATAAAAAAAAATGATTGTTAAATAGGGTGGCAAGCTAATGAAATTAAGAAAGCAACAAATAGAGGTCCTAGCTTCACGAATCATTGAAGAGCTCATTGATCGAGGGTCAATTGAAGTAGAGGATTCCCTAAAAAGCAAATCTTCGGTAAGAAAGACTATTCTGGAAGATCTTGCGATAGAGGATACACTAAATGAGGAGGTACGGCAATTTTTAGAGAAAATATCATCTCAGATGCGTCAGGGAAGTGTTGAATATCATAAAATGTTTCGGCTGGTGAAAGAAAAATTAATCCGTGAAAGAAATTTAATTCTCTGAGAATTTTTGAGAAGGAGAAACTATGAAGCTGAGTAGAGAGAAGATTACCCATCTTTCTCATTTGATTATTAAATCCTTTATGGATGATGAAGACCTTGAAATATTTAAAGCGCCTAATGACGTGCGCTTGGAGATTGTTAGGATCATCACCGATGAATTGATGCTGGAAGAGAATATTGATCAGGAAGTAAAAAGAAAATTAACTACCTATAAGCGCAAACTTATTGAAGGAAGCCAGGAATGGGATATACTTTACCAAAAAACCTATGAAGAGGAGATGGCCAAGAAGAAGCGATAATTTGTCGATATTTTGAAATAATGAGAACCAAAAAAATTCCTTCCACGATGAAACCGGAAAAGAATTCCGATAAAAAATTCTAAGGATGCAGCAAAAATTATTTATGGTTATTATATTGAATTTATTGATTTTTTTTTATATAAAATAAAAATGATAATTGTTATTGACAAAAAATAAGCTAATATGTACTATGATGGATTGGAAAGTTTTCTTTGGATTTAATAAATATAAATTTAAATAAAGAGGAGGGATGCAGAAGGAAAAAAAGTTCCGAAAAAGTGGTTATGATGGAAAGGTTGGCTTATAATACCATCTTAATAAATAAATGGAGAGAGAATATGAGAAAAAAACAAAATATTTTACTGATGATTACTTTAATTTTTGCCGCATCATTATTTATCTCCGATATGGCCGTAGCTAAAGTTGATAGTCAAGTAAAGTTGCTGGTTAATACCGGAAAAGTTCTGGTAATAAATTTTCAAGGTGAAAGGCAAATCTACTCAAAAAATGAGGAAGGTTTTCTTCTGTCACCCCAAAGTATTGTCATTCCTCAAGAGGGGATTTGTGTGGTCAAAGCGAAAGAATTTCAATTTATTGTGGAACCCGGCGATATTCTTTCCTTTAGATCAGAAGAAGATATGCGTTTCTCCTGCCTTTCCGGTGCAATTGAAGTAATTGGCGGAGAGAAAACTTACAAATTAACCAAGAACGAAGAAATTGCTATGGCTACGTCTATTCAGGATATGACTGTATCAAGCCAAGAGATGATCCGAACCAACGATCAAATATACGACCAAATTTCAGCGAGAGCAAGAAAGACCTTAACAGTTATTAATCCTAACTTTGGAACTCCAGGAGAGGACAAGTATATATCACCCTATGAAGTCAAAGCCGGAGGCGCCATAGCTGATCCCGTACTTAATGGGTCAGCAGAAACCCCGGAGAAACTTGAAACTTACGCCAGCCCCTATTTCTAGGGTTTTCTTGCAGTATTTGACAGGGGGGGGGCGGTAACAAATTAGTTGCTTCTTCATTTTTTTTATTTATTTTTACTTAATAAAATTATCTTTAAGGAATTCTCCAAATTTAGCCAAGGTATAGTTTACGAACAAGATATATCAAATAGAGGAGGAAGGATAAGTGAGAAGAAGATGGTTTCAGGTATCTTTGATGTTTTTGATAATCTCTGCATTGATGGGGATGAATCTCCCTGTAAGGGCAGAGGATCCCGTATTATATAAATTAGAGGCAATTTCGAAACCGGGGCAAACAATGGCTATTATCAATCCCGGGAGTATTTTAAGGTCTAAAGCAAACTATGTAGTTGCCGACGAACCAACTAGATATACTAATGAGCAAATTGAGGGTGCAGTAACAGCGGTGGCTGATCCTAACGGTATTCTTGATAATGCGCTCGATGGGGATGGCCCTGTGATTGAAGGGCGTGATTATGGAAGAGTCGGTTTAGGCTTTCTCAGCGCTTATGAGATGACTGCTTTCTTGGGAACTCTTATCCCTGTGAATGCTGCTGTGCAACATGATGCAGATTCAACTGCTTATTTAGACCAATCAAGACTGATTGCCGATGATTTCGTTGATCCGCTAAAGCTAATGCCAACACAATCGACAGATGCTATTTTTCTCAATGGGATAGCTAATATAGAAAGAGAACTTAATAATTTGCAAAGTGCGGCCAGCTATCAGGCTGCGGGAGTAGTTTGCCTTAGTAACTTCAAAAGCACTTATAATACTGGGAGTGCTGTTAAGGATTTTTACGATCTATATGTGGGACAGCATAAAATTTGGAATATGGCTTCTTGGGTAGAGGCAGCTCAGCTTTATGGGGAAACTGCTTGGGCTGATGAAATTATGACTGAAATCCTCGCCTTACAAGACAATATGGGCGGTTTTTATTACGAGGTTAATCAGGATGATGAATTTCTTGTTCGAACTTCTGGACAAGCTAAAGTAGTTGAGGTATTAAAGCGTTTTTATGAAGAGGAGCATGAAACAGAGCGAAAACAAGGTTTGGCCTATCTAAGAGCGCTCCAGTCAGATACAATAGACGGTGATCAGGCAACTTCTCAAAGTGGTCTTTTTACCGCCTTTGGCACAACCAATGCCGCCCAAACTATGATGACCCCGGGCGAATCAATATGCTTAGACGATCAATCTGCCTGAATAAGTGCTATGGCTTATAATCTTCAGACTACCTGGAAAAATTTTAATGATAATAAAGGGCCTTATTGGGGATCGATGTCGCTTTTAAAATATTTTCGAAATGGTGGTCTGAATTTCGCTGATGCTGCTGTTTCCACGATTTTACCTGGAAATTTTGCTGATCCTTGCCCTGATAGTAATGGTGATGCTTTTTTGGCCCTCTATTTGAGCTGTAAAGAGGGTGATGTCACTAAAACGGGGCAGATTGAGGCGTATGATGCACTCTTGACACTGAGGACGTGGCTAGGGCCTGATTACTATACAGATGTGTGGGACAGTTCGATCAATCGGTTTGAATATGGCCCTTCTATTGTAGCAGCTTACAGGAAGCGGATTACGGGTATCGATGTAACTCATCAAATTCTTTCCGGCTGTGCAGTCACAATTTTAAAGGCATCTGTTGGAAATCCGAATCATGATATTGATACTTTTCTCTATTATTACGAACCACCAGTGTAAAGGCATCTATTGGGTTGGGGATCCGGATATTGATTCTTCTATATTAATAACCATCAATGCTGCGATGATTAATATAGGGAAAATTTTTTTAATAAATTCATTGTCTTTTTATAAGAGGGGGAAAATCATCTTGAGGAGATTTAAGATCGCATTATTGATAAGCATTTTGTGTCTTCTTACTCTTGGATTTGGAAAAAGCTATGCTCAGGACTATAATTATGACCTTAAAATATGGCCAAACATTAATCCTTATTATATAGAACCAAATTCCATTTGTAACTTTCCAGTATTTATTGATAGAACGGATAAATTACTTGGTTTTGGTTTAGGCGGCACCATAGATCCGACTGTACTTGATCCTGATTTTACTATTATTACCCATAATAATGATTATTCGATAGAGGGAGCGCATGATCAAACGTTTCATAATATCATTGAAATTTCAGGATCTTATTTTGATAGTGGTGTTGAGATTGATACCATACCAAATAATCCCGGGGCCCTTTTTACCATGCGATTTAAAGCTATAAATGAAGGGGCTTTCTCTTTTGAGTTAGAAGGGAAGGACCAAGTCACAAATAATTTTAAAGAAATTCCTCCTTTTGAATTTGATATTAAAGCTGATCGCGGACTATCAACTGTTACCCTTAATATGGAGAATTTTGCTGCAGAAAATGAATATACAGTTTGCTTATTGAATCCGGATTCCCCTGAGGATTCCATTTTTGTTGAAAATAATGGCTTAGATCCTAGCTTTGGTAATCTTAGTGTCTTGGTTCCGCCGAATGAATATATTGTGATGGCTTATAAGGATGATTTTTCTTCTTCCTCTATTTCTAAAGTTAATGTAGTAACACAAAATGCTACAGTTACACCTAATAAGAACATGGAGGAAGAGAAAAATTCAGTTTCCTTTCACGGTACATTTAATGATAATTTAGAGCTTGAGCTTTCTTTCTCTATGGGAATTGATTGGGACCCCAATGCTGATTTAGATGTAACTTTTTCATCCCCGAGTAAGGCGAATAAGGAGATAACTTTTATTCCTAAAGCTGGTTTTAGTGATGCGGATGTATTGGCTAAAGTAGTTGCTGATGATCCTAATTATGTTTTTATTACCCTAAAAAATGCCACAACATTTGGGGATACTGTGACGGTTACTCCAAGTAGTCCGAAGGGGAATTTTGATCTTGCTGTTGCCCAACTTACTTATGATGTTCCATCTAAGGTAGAGATGAATGCACAAGGGAGTATCAGTTTTACAGGGCTGGATCTAGCGCAACAATCTAATAAATTAGATATTGGAATTGGAGAAGATCTTGGTGAAAATAAACCCTCTTTAAAGGGTATCAGCCTTGACAATACTATCCCTAAAGAAGGCGGCGGTTACTATACTCCGGAAGAGCTTTTAACTACAGAGATGAGGTTTGATTTTAAGCTGTTTGAGGACCCAGATGGTGTTCCAGTTGTTCGAGGTGGTTTCTGGGTTGGAAATACACCAGTAGAGTATGACCCTGAAGATCCGAAATCAGCAGGACCTATTGTGTTAGCTATTCCACTTCATAAGGATATTCGAGATGCCTTTTCTGATAAAAATCAGGACTCTTGCACTACAATTGAAAATGAATATTTAATTACCTCTAAAGACCAAAAGGTTGAAGGCAATCGCAAATACAAAATTATGTACAAAGGGATGAATGATGCAGTACCACAACCCTTCTATCCGAATGCTGCTCATGGTGAGAGTATAAAAGTAGTAGTAGATGATAATGATGTCTTCTGGGTCATAGCAACAACAAAGCACGCCAGCGAATGGAAAATAATGCTATTTGAAGTAGAGGAAGATGATGATGATGGTGGTGATATTATTGATGATGTAACGGTTAAAGATGATGATGATGGTTTGTGTTTTATCAAAACACTTCTTTTCTGATTTAGAGAACTGAAAACTTGATAACTAAAAGGGTAGATGAGAAATTTTCTCATCTACCCTTTTTTTATGGTCAAGGATCTGTTATTTAATGAAAAATATCGCCTGATGCAATTAGAATATTAGATTAATTAGTAAATAAAGCTGAAGTCAAAAAGTTATTGAAAAACAGAGTTAAAAAATATCTTGAAAGCATAGCAATTTTTATGTTATTTATGCGGGTAGTTAGTAAAGTCAGCTGATAAGCTGATAAGAAAAGAATAGCTTATCAACTTATCAGCTTAATTAATCCTGTTATCCTGTCTAAAAATATCGTTTTATAAGATTATCTGAATATGGGTACCTATTGGATTTAACTATAGCCCATATTGATGGTTACATATTCTTTTGAAAGATCACAGGTGAGGATTTTGGCTTGTTCACTGCCAAGGTGAAGATTGACAAGTAAGTTAATGTGTTTTTGTTGTAAAATTTTTTCAGCTTCAGCTTCTTGATTTGTACCGGTCCCTTTGGAGACGATTTGAATTGGGCCGTAGTAAACGTCCACCAGCTCCGGGTTTACTCTTATACCGCAATAGCCAATAGCTGCTAAGATTCGGCCCCAAAGACATCTTTCCCCAAAGAAGGAAGTTTTCACTAAAGGGGATTCAGCAATGGCATAAGCGGCCCTTTTAGCCTCCTCTTGCTTTAAAGCGCCTTGCACACTGATCTCAATCATTTTAGTGGCACCTTCTCCATCTTGAATGATCATCTTGGCTAAATGAGCACAAACATAAGTGAGGGCATCCTGGAATGTAGCCAGGTCCTCTAGATCACATTCACGACAACAGGCATTTCCTGCCAGTCCATTACTTAGCAGAAGGGCCATATCGTTGGTGCTCATGTCACCATCAACAGTAATGTTGTTAAAAGATTGATTAACGGCTTTACGGAAAATTTTTTCTAGAATTGTTGGTTTTATGGAAAGGTCCGTGCAAAGAAAACAGAGCTTAGTGGCCATATTTGGTCTGATCATGCCGGAACCTTTGGCAATACCGGCAAGACGAGCTTTTCTTTCGGAGGAAAGTTCCATCTCAATAGCTATTTCCTTGGGAAAAGTGTCTGTGGTCATGATAGCCCTGGCAGTTGTATCAGTAGAAAGTCGATTAAGGTTATCTGCGGCCTTTTTAATGCCGGAAGAAATTTTTCCCATTGGAAGTTGTTTTCCAATCATGCCTGTTGAAGCCACTAAGACGGATTCTGTTGGGAGATTTAGCGCTGAGGCGGTAAGTTGGGCCATTTGGTTTGCATTATCAAACCCAATTTTTCCTGTGCAGGCATTAGCATTCCCGCTATTAATAATAATGGCCTGGGCCCTTTTTTGTTTCAAATGCTCTTGCGTAACAAGCACAGGGGCGGCCTGAAAAGCATTGGTAGTAAATACTCCTACAGCATCACTTATTTTTTCTGAATAAATGAGGGCTAGGTCTTCTTTCCCTTCTTTAAGACCACAACAGACCCCTGCTGAATATATGCCTTTCACAGAGTTTATGCCACCTTCAATTTCGTAGATTTTGTCCATTAGATCTCTTTTTTCCTCCTGCCTTTGTGTTTCTTCATAATTTCCTTAATAAAATTTATACATATCTTAACATCTTTTCGTACTGTCGGTTACACAGTCCTTTACCTACCACATGAAGAGAATGAAGATTTTTTAATTGCTTTTTGGTAACCCGTTCAGGTCGTTTATGCTGATTAATAAATTATTGGGTTATATTTGTAACCACCAAGACACAAGGCTCATAAAGTAAGGAATTAATTTTTTAAAATTAGGCATCTTTCATACATAAAAGGAGTTTACACGTATGACTTTTTATTTTTTTATTTACCATGAATGGCATGAAGGAAAAGAAGGAATAAAAAAATCTTCATGCTCTTCTTGCCCTTCATGGTGAAATAAAAAAGTGTAAAATAAAAAATGGAGGATGCCCATATCTTCAGTTATTCAATAGAATTTAAGGGAAAGGGCTTGCTATCGGCAGGCCTGCTTTTTCGTCATATCCAAGCATGAGGTTTAGGTTTTGAATGGCTTGTCCAGCAGCTCCCTTTATAAGATTATCCAAAACAGAAATAATAACCAGGATTTTGGTGCGGGTATCATAGAAAAGTCCGATTCGACAAAGATTAGACAGATAGACATCCTTAAGGCAAGGGACTGTACCAAGCGGGTTAAGAAAAGTGAAGGGCTCATCTTGGTAAAAGTGGTGGTAAATTTCCCAGATTTTTTTGAGAGACGGGTTTTTTGTTAAGGGCACATAGAGGCAAGAGATAATTCCTCGGCGAAGAGGTACTAATTGAGGAGTAAATAAAAGAGAATGATTATGTAAGCTAAAGGAATTGATTTCCTGTTCAATTTCAGGAACATGTCGGTGCTTACCGATATTATAAGGGGTAATATTTTGATCGCATTCTGTATAAAGATAAGTGGTTTCGGCTTTTCTTCCAGCTCCGGAGATTCCTGATTTAGAGTCGGCAATAATAGTCGATGATGAATCCATTATATCTGCCTTCAACACAGGAGCTAGCCCGAGAATGATGCTGGTTGCATAGCAACCGGGATTGGCTATAAGAGAAGTTTTAGCTATATCTGATCTATGAATTTCAGGGAGCCCATAAACAGCCTCTGCTAATGTAGTAGTATCGGTGTGAGATTTTCCATATGTTTTGGTATATACAGATGGGTCCTTGAGTCGATAGTCAGCGCTAAGGTCTATTACCTTTTTCCCTTCTTTTAGAAGGGTTGGCACAATAGTATGGGATATACCATGAGGCAGACAAAGAAAAAAAACCTCGGCAGAGGATAAAGCTTCTGTGAGATTAAGTGCCTGAAAGAGTAAGGGCGAGGTGAGAGAGAGAGAAGGGAAAATTTCATTTACCTTTTTTGTAGCATATCGTTCAGAAGTAACATAATTGAGCGTTAGACGGGGATGTGCTCCAATCAACCTGATAAGCTCTAATCCGGTATATCCACTGCCACCAATGACGGCAACTTTTTGCATCGTCCTTTTTATCTCTTTGAAAACTGATATCGAGCTCTTGCGCCGCGTTGTCCGTATTTTTTCCTTTCTTTGACTCTGGGATCTCGAGTAATAAATCCGGCTTTTTTTAATTTTTGTCGGAGGTTCGTATCCGTACTCAGTAAAGCCTTTGAAATGCCGTGTCTAACAGCGCCGGCCTGTCCCTGTACGCCTCCTCCGAGCACATTAACCTTAATATTGTAAGCGTTGGAAAAACCTGTAAGCTCTAAAGGCTGCAGCACTGTAGCCTGCATACGCTTGGTAGGGAAGTATTCCTCCATTGCTTTTTTATTGATGGTAATTGTACCGTTCCCGGGTTCCAGCCAAACTCTGGCAATAGCTGTTTTTCTTTTTCCTGTCCCATAGTATTGATTGTTGGCCATAAAGTATCGTCCTCCTTGAATTAAGCTGTAATAAAAACAGCTGTTAAGCTGAACAGCTAATGAGCTGATTAAATACAGCTGATTAGCTGTTCTAATATCATTTAGTTATACACATCGTTAAGTGAAATTCCTATGTTTTAGATTTAAAGTTTCTGGCGGATCTTTTTTATTTATCTTGGTGACAGGCGAAACAGAGCGCACTGCCAATATTTGTCCTTCGTAAAAGATAAGATTTATATTTTCCCGTCTCAGGATCAATAGTGTCTCTGGAGACCATCTGGATCGCTGAAGTTAGTTCACCATGAGGGGCATGGCAGGTAATACACGTCAGTTGATCATAATAAAGATGGAGATCTTCCGGGACCTCCATGTCAGGTTTTTTAACATATGGCCTAATGTCTCGTGAATGTGAACGTCCACGTTCTTCGTCGGAATGGCAAGTGATACCCCCGAATCCATCCTCCCCACGGATACAGGAGAGGGTAATACCATCAATAATGTTGACATCTCGATGACTTTCAATAGTATTTGGATCATCAAAATGGCATTCCCTGCAATGGGTGTGCTCAGCGTCTTGGTCCATGAAGTCCCGCATATCAAGTGGTTCCTGAATGTCGTCTGCCAAAAGAGTAAAGTGAAGGCTAAAAAAAAGGATTGTGATCCCCAAAGAGAAAATTCCAATTAAGGGAAAAAGTTGTTTTCTTTGACGTATCACTGGTACCCTTTGTTAAAGTTTGAAATTGTTTAATGAATTCTGTATATTGTCATTTATCTGTGATAATTGTTGGGAAATACCTGACAGGTCCTTTGAAGAGATATGTTTCTGTCGGCTGAGCCTTTGTATTTCCTTTACAAGAGCAGGTAGCTCATCAGAACCTTTTTTTATTCCTAATAACTTTTCGCGCAGCTCTACGGTCATTTTACTAAAGGAGTCTGCCAATCCATGAATTTGATCAGTCTGTCGCAGTTTGGTGACTATGGTCAGGTCTCCCCTAGCTATCTGTTCGGCGTTTTTTTCAAAGCGATACAGTGGGCCTGCAATTTTGTGAGATAAGAGAATAGTAAAAACAATGGAAGCTGCGCCAATAAAAATGATGG
>JAUWIR010000293.1 GCA_030605265.1 Pseudomonadota bacterium
AGCCTATGCCATATCCGAAGAGAGGATAAGAAGGATTTGAAGTCATCCACTCATGGTTGAGGGGACTATCCCAGTATTCAAAATCCTGCCAATGAAGGGGTTCTGCAAAAATTACTGAACAGGTAAAAAAAAGCAGGGCTATGATAATTATTCCCTGTGCTAAAAATTTAAAATTTAATTCTTTGATAACTTTTCTAGCCATAATTAAACACCTCATTTTCTGTGAAATTTAATTATAAAAAAAGGATTAATTGGTGATTCCGAATTATTTTTATTATTCGATTATGAAAATTTGATTAATTTATTAAAAAAAGGAGCAAAGTTCACTAGTGAATATAAAAATACAGAATTATTCTTTAGGAAAATACAAGCAATGTTTTTTCAATAGTAGATAGAAGATTGATGATGATTTTTAAAAAAATTAGTACTTACGCGTCCATTCCATAGAATTTTTCATATGGACTAGATAGCCTCTGTGTCTTTCAATAGGAAAATTTTCTCCAGCTATTTCCCCCCATAAATTAGTAATTGATTTCCATTTCCCTGATCGAGGATCATAGTGATTGATACAGGTCCCCATTTCCGGACTATTTGGATCATTTATATCAGATAATACATCCTTTCCATCCCACCCCTTCTCAAAAACATCAGGTAAACCAATTAGATTGGGGCCTTGAGTTAGATCGACAGCTGGAGAGACAATGTAAAAAGGAGGTGTCTTTGCCAATTTTTCATTCCAATTGGCATAGAGCACATACCCCTTATTTGGCAAAACATCAAAATCAGTTCCCTCGGTTACTCCGGAATTAGGGTCATAATAAACAGATTTCCAATCAGACAAATTATGATCTATGAAACGGTAGCATAATGAGTATATTTTACTTATTCCTGCTTTCCCTTCAGTTTTGGTGGGAAAATAATTACTATAAAGTCTATGTGCCGTATTGTAAAATAAAATTGGCTCTCCAGGATAGGCAAATAAATTCATCCCTTGAAAAACCGAATACCGATGGGTTGATAAGGCGAAATTAACCTCTGTATTAGGATCAGGAGGCACGACAGTTACTAAAATATTGGGATCATTTAAATTTAGCGTGGATATTTCAGGTATTTTATATCCCAACTCTCCAAGTTCCCAACTCCAAGGTGCACCAGAGTGAAAAGCTGTAACATTATCATAAAACTCATCAAAAAATAATATATCGTTTGGATCAGAATCATCAAAATATATATTTGGATCGGTTAAAGTATAAACTATAAATTTTGAATCAGGAAGACCGGTGATAGTATAATATCCATTAACATCAGTATTTGCATCCCATATAAAATATTCATCCGAGTAATTAATATCCTTAGCTTTCACTCTTATATTCCATAACCCTTTTTCAGGCTCCTGGTCCCAAACAACACGTCCGGTGATAGTTTTATTTCCTGTTGGTTTTACTGCTTTCTGGAGAACGATGGAACCAAAATTTAAATCATCACCCATATCGATTCTATCATATCCAAGATCAATTGAACTTATTGTTTGAGCAGAATACCCTTCTTCGTCTACATATATTAATACCTCAACACCCTCACCCCCAAGTAATTGACTGAATAAAAATTCATTCGGCTCTGCACCCGGATATTGAACAACATTCGGATCAAAATTTATGCGAGCTATTTCTCTTTTATAATCACCATACTTTGCGTATAGATGTAATTCAACACCCCTTAATGGTTTATTGTCCTCAAGGTTTAACTCTCCACGAATGGTTGTCTTCTGTAATTTCAAATTTTTTCTTAGTTTTGGTGAAGCATTGTCAAGAGTGATTGATAGAGAATTTTCGATGGAATACTCTACTGAATCAGGGCCATTGTAATAAACATCCAACAATGTGATATCCCCCCATTGTCTCAGAAGGTGCAATTTATACTCCCCAAATTCTAAAAATTTAAAGGCATACCCCCCGTATTTCCCAGTATAATAAAGCTTATTATCGTTATTAGGATCAAGCAACAACTTAGAAGGGATCATCGATTCAAACATTATTTCTTCATTATTCACAGGAAGGATTTCCATTTTAAGATAATCAATCCCCTCGTTCATACAATTTTTATCCACAGACAAACCAAGTTCCTCAACACGTTTAAAGCCATCCCCCACTTCAATCACTTTAGCGGCGTCCCACCATGAATTTTCCACCTGTTGCAGGCAGTGATAACTTACATAATTCATTATAAAAGTATATGACCTTATTTCCCCGACATCCGGGTCAGTAAGGATTCCATAAATCATACCAGTATTATCCAATGAAGAAAATGTAACGGATGCATTTAAGTTACTATTTGATAAAGATACTATTGTAGCCTCGGCTTCGTTTGATTTTTGGTCATAATATTGCTCAAAAGTATTAATATACTCATTAATTACATAAGGATTGTATGAACCGATCTCATCACCCGTATCATTAATTTCAACAGGATATTTATATTCATCCGAATCCTCTAATTTAACAATGTAATCTCCATAAGGCAAAGCGTATAAAGGATTTTTTAAATTTAGTGTAGAATTGTTGAGATTTTTAAAATTACAAGTCCATGATTCTGTCTGTTGATTACCCTTATAAAAAATGTCTCCTTCCAATATAACAGTATACATTTTGTTAAGAGGCACATTAAAATTGGCTTGAATATCTCCCCCCAAAATAAGTCTTGTTTCATCTAATTGAACTACTTGATTTGCGTCAACAGTCACTATATCAGAAGTAGCTAATTTTTCAGGGTTATAATAATGTTCACCATAAGATTCCGGGATATAGGTATTATTATTATCCCAAAAGCAAACATAAAAATCGACAGGGTATTCATTTTCTTGTGTTAATGGTATCCCAAAAAAACCGTTTGGGTCGGTTATACCAGAATAGGTCGAACTAAAAGAATAATCAGTCCTTGTAACCTTAATACGCACTCTCCCTATTGGTTCTCCATCCGTTTCTCTTACAACCCATCCTGTAATCCCTTCAACCAGTTTCACATTAGGATCTGTACTAGGATCTGCAAAAGTATATTTTGCGCCCATAATTATAAAAAAGAAAAAAATAAAAATAAGAATATGGATTACCTTCCATTTGTGAAATATTCTCTCTCCACTTTTTGATTTCTGTATAGACATTAAATGAAACCCCTTCTTTCCAAAAAGTATTCTCAATTAGCAGGCAGAATTCCAATACATCCAAAAAATCTAATGCAACATCAATGCCAGATTGATGGTGATTTTCCCTTTTATCTAAGGTTACTCTTCTCATAAAATAAATCCGGCGAAGCATAAAAAAATCCTATAAGGCGTGTTGTATTGGTTTTCTCTCCTCCCCCCCCCCATCTTTGCTGAAATTGTGAAAAGCTTTAGCATGATATGCAATTCAATTCATAATGAAATTATTAAATTATGTTATCTGGTATTATATTTTAGCAAAATAGAATCCTTTTTTTCAATGACCAAATGCTTTAAAATTTTTCATCATTTTTTTTCTTAAAATGTTTTTGAAAGTAGGTGAAAAGTGGATTAAACATCTTTACAAGAGGATAGATTGACATTGTCATAATTAAATGATATCTTCTTCATTTATATATTAGAGAAGTTGATGTATATCCCCTATATATTTATTTAAAATGGAGACGGAAAAATGGATTACAGCCTTACTCTTAATTTGCCAAAGACTAAATTTCCTATGAAAGCGAACCTCGCCCAAAAGGAATTAGAGATACTTCAATTTTGGAAAGAAAATGCTATTTATGAAAAAGTACTGGAACAGCAGGCCACTGCCCCCTCTTTTGTATTGCATGACGGTCCTCCCTATGCTAATGGACACATCCACCTTGGGACTGCCTTTAATAAGATATTAAAAGATATAATTATCCGCTCCAAAACTATGTCGGGTTTTAAGGCAAGCTATGTTCCCGGCTGGGATTGTCACGGTTTGCCTATTGAACACCAGGTGGATAAAAACCTGGGCCCAAAGAAAAAACAACTCAGTAAATTTGAAATTCGTAAGCTTTGCCGAGAATACGCCAAAAAATTCATTAACATTCAGCGAGAGGAATTTAAACGCTTAGGGGTGCTTGGAGACTGGGAAAACCCCTATTTAACCATGAGTCATGAATATGAATCAATAATCATCCGTGAATTCGGAAAATTTGTCAAAAACCAAGGGGTCTATAAAGGGCTTAAACCCGTACATTGGTGTTCATCCTGTCTTACTGCCCTGGCTGAAGCTGAAGTAGAATATCAAGATCACACCGCATCTTCCATTTGTGTTAAATTTCCGATCATCGCGGATCCGCAAAGCCGATTATCTGATGTTGAAATTAAGAACAGCTTTGTACTCATTTGGACCACTACTCCCTGGACCCTCCCTGCAAATCTTGCTATTGCCGCACATCCGGACTATGAATACGCTGCCTGTGAAGTGAATGGAGAAATATGGTTCCTGGCCAAAGAGTTAATTGAAAGCACTATGGAATTCGCCAAAGTTACACAATATAAAATCCTTAAAACCTTCTCAGGAAGTGAATTAGAGGGTATTGTCTGTCAACACCCCTTTTATGATAGAAAATCACCAATCATTATGGCCGGCTATGTTACTCTTGATCAGGGCACAGGGTATGTTCATATTGCCCCCGGCCATGGACAAGACGATTATGAAGTAGGCCTGCAGCATAACCTGGCGCCTTATGCGCCTGTTGATCAAGAAGGCAAATTTACCCGGGATGTTGAATATTTTGCCGGAATTCCTGTTTTTAAAGCTGACTCAGCTATTATTGATTTAATTCGCCAAAAAGAACGATTAATTTATGAACAGACAATTGTTCACTCTTATCCTCACTGTTGGCGTTGTAAAAAACCGATAATTTTCCGAGCTACCGAGCAATGGTTTATCTCTATGGAAAAGAATAATCTTCGGGCAAAGGCCTTAGAGCAGATTAAGAAGGTCCGCTGGATCCCTGCCTGGGGTGAGACCCGGATTTACAATATGGTTGAAAACAGGCCTGATTGGTGTATCTCCAGACAAAGAACATGGGGGGTACCCATTACCGTCTTCTATTGTAATTCCTGCCAACATACCATCCTTGATGATCATATTATCAATCACATTGCCGAGCTGGTCATCAATGAGGGGATTGACATTTGGTTTCAAAAGGAACCCAAAGACCTTTTACCTGAGGGATTTCAATGCCCGCAATGTGGAAAAAAGGAATTCACTAAGGACATGAACATCTTGGATGTATGGTTTGATTCAGGGGTAAGTTATGCCGCCGTGCTGGAAACACGAGAAAATCTTCGAAGTCCGGCAGATCTTTATCTTGAGGGAAGTGATCAACACAGAGGGTGGTTTCACAGCTCTCTTCTTGCCTCTGTAGGCACTCGCGAAAAACCTCCTTACCATGCTGTGTTGACCCATGGGTTTGTAGTAGACGGCCAAGGGAAAAAAATGTCTAAATCAGCAGGAAATGTCATCTCCCCCCAAGAAGTAATTAAAAAACTTGGTAGTGAAATCCTTCGCCTATGGGTATGCTCAGAGGATTACAAAGAAGATATCCGAATTTCACCAGATATTCTTAGCCGGATTTCAGAAGCCTACCGAAGAATTCGCAATACCTGCCGGTATTTATTAGGCAATTTAAAGGATTTTGATCCGGCAAATGACCAAGTCCCTCATGAAGAAATGGAAGAAATTGACCAATGGGTTCTCCACAAATTTGCAGAATTGGCTGTAAAACTTCGCCAAGCTTATGAAAGCTATGATTTTCATATTATCTTTCATTCTCTGCATAATTTCTGCACCATCGATCTGAGTTCATTTTACCTGGATGTTTCCAAGGATAGAATGTACACTCGCCTAAGAACTTCCCTTTCTCGTCGTTCAGGACAAACAGCGATGTATGAACTCGTTCTGGGAATAGTAAAATTAATGGCCCCGGTCTTATGTTTTACTGCTGAAGAAATCTGGAAATATTTACCAGGAAAAGAAAGCTTGCCGGAAAGTGTCTATCTTGCTCCCTTTCCG
>JAUWIR010000434.1 GCA_030605265.1 Pseudomonadota bacterium
TAGATGACTGTGCCGGTCTCTTTGACGTAGTTGAGCTTCTCAAGAGAAAAGGTATTACTGATAATATATTGGGCCAGGTTTTCCTTACCTTCTTCATCATCTTTGACAATTCGTACTCCGTTATGCACACTGAATCCTGTATGTTTCCAGCTCATTAACTGTCTTTTCCTTCCTTCCAGATAATATGGGTAAAGTGGTAAAACCTTCTGACAAATCTTCTTTTAGAGGATTTGTCAATTTTGTCATCTCCCGACAATGATTGTTGGCAATAATCAAACCCATAATTTTCTATTTTGTGGCAACCTGCCTGCAATGGATTTAATCTGAATGTTACATCTAATCTAATATTGTTAATCCTTTTTCATATGCTCTAAAGGTTAAAGGTTGGATGAAATATCAATTTTGTGATAATATTTATATTTTTTTCTATTTTGTCTATTTTTATTTTTCTTTGTCACCCACCTAAAGTCTATTCTATCATTTTCCCTGATATGCAGATAAGTTCCACACCAAATCCAGTAGGTTCCGGGGCAAGGGCGTTGGGAATAGGGGGTGCTTTTATCTCTATAGCAGATGATGCCACTGCTGCCTCATGGAACCCTGCTGCCCTTCTTAAACTTAAAAGGCCGGAAATCTCAATTGTTGGTTCATCTTTTTCTAAAAAGGAAGGGTTGATGATTTTTATGGAGTAAGTTTGGGATCAGGAATGGTTTATAAAAAAATTTCCATTGATATAGCCTATCAATATAGGTTCGGCCATAAAAAAAGGTGCTGATTTTATCCTTAGTCAAGAAATCCCTTCTAAAGAAACACAACACTATTTTTATTCTTCCATTATTTTCTATTTTTAATTTCCCTTGGGTAAATTAAATGATTATCCCAGGGAATAACTATTTCAAGGTGACAAATCCCAGCTTACATCTTATTAGCCGTTAAAAAATACATGATCATAAAATTCCGTTGAGCCGTTGGTTTTTACTGCCTGGAATTGGTAAGTATACGTTTTGCCCGGAGTTGAAGTTTTGTCCCTAAAGGTAAATGAGTTATTGGGAGAGTGTATGATTCGGTCGTTAATCCTCTTAAACTCGGTTTCATCCTCAGTCTTTCTCAAGATATTATAACCTGCCACATCCCCCGTATTATTATCCCAGGAAATAATACCGCTTTTATCGATGGAAACATTGGACAATTCAACCTTAAGGGTTATAGAGTTATAAAAGGAAGTTGAATTATTAGAGGTAAAATCATCCTCTTTATCACCATCTACTGTGACCATTGCTCCAACATAATATGTGCCTGCCGAAATATCTGAGGGTACTGTAGTAGTATAATCATATACACTATAATTTTCACCGGAAAATGTTGACCAATACCAGTACTTGTCATTTTTCCCTAATTGATAATCATCATTGGTAATATTTCTATCCTCAGACAGAAAGAAACGAATTCGCAGATTAGAAACTGAAGAATACGACATATTTTCAACAGTCACATTCTTTAAGGTAATAGAATCTCCCCAATTGTAATGAGATTTATCAGTAGTCGAGTTGACTAAACCGGCGTCTGCATAGTAAGACTCCACTCCAATGTCTTTAATACTCAAAATACTGGTTTGATCATTGTAGTTTCTGCGAAGAAGGTACGCGTCAGCCCTATGAATACCCTGACCATCTTCAACAATCCCGGAATAGTAAGAATGCATAACTGAAAGCTCATCATAATCGTAAGTCTCCTCATATTTACCAAACTGATAGCCCCATGAATGACCTAATTCGTGCATGACAATAGGGGCTAAAAGTAAAACATCACTATTTCCCAAAGCAAGGTCATGATCATCTGTCCAGCTATATGCAGGATTGAACATTATATCCGATTCCAAAATCTCAGGGCATTCGGGATTACCGCTTTCAATAGTTCTCATTAAACAAAAAGCTGCGTCTGTCCCCCAACTAATATCCTCCCCATATATTTCATGGAGAGTGTCATCATCAGGCCAACCGGCAAGTTCATCGTTATAATTTAGACCAATAGTACCATCTGATTCAGTTTTTCTATAAATATCCATAAATCGGTTCCAGGTCCACATAGCATCATTAAATACTGCATAAGACCACCAGTCATCCGGCACTTGCTCAAAAGTGATCTGAAGATCTCTAGAGCAACACACCCCCAAATCACCCAGACTATCATCTTTAGGGGTGAATGAAAAACTATTGTTAATATCTGAAATCCCACTGGATGATCCGTGAAAAAGATTTGTGGCGGATTGATGGGGGGCGGTAAGCCCAGGATAAAATTGTACATAAGATTCAAGATTTTGAACTTCAATTTTGCCGCCTTTTATTCTCATAAAAACACCTTGGCCATCTCGGTTGAATCTTTCATTTTTGATGGTTTTCTTAAGGGCAACATTTTTAATGTAATTGATAAAGCCTTCCAAACCCAATGGTTTGGGATATTTACTATTTTCATTTGAAGATATTTTATATATTGATGAGAGTGATGCTGAACCTGATGAGTCAGATGAGGCAGGTGTCTGTAAATAAAATCCTTGGTGAATTGTTTTATTTTCGTTTTCTTTAATAATTAATCCTCCCTCTTGCATGTGGGCAATTTGTTCTTTACTGAGGGTTATGCCTTTTGTGTCTGCCCCAATAATAGCCTTTCTTCCTGCAGCTAAGAGGAATTCCGATCCGGTATTGTCTTCCAGTATTTCAAATACTCCCTGAAAACCCCCGACGATTGGATTTGTATAGGTCTTGTTATCATCAAAGCAAAAAATTAGGTAGCGGTGTTTGTCTTCGAATTTTGCCAAAATATCACTGCACTTTACGCTCAGGCCGTCTTTTCTTCCCCCGGCAAAGCTTAAGGTAATAATAGAAGAATCTCTTTGAACGGATCGATTTGTTGCATGGATGATTACAACATCCTCGAAATGGATATCCGTAAATACCATTTTTTTCATATCCCCTAATCTGGTATTTTGTTTTTGGACAGACCCAATAAAAATCATATCAGCTATTTGTGCAATCTCCTCAAAAGAAAGGTTTAAATGAACAGCATTTGTAATCCTTGAACTAATAAATAGGCAGGCCGTTAGAGTAAACAAAATAAAAAAAACCAATATAAATTTTTCAAGAGCATTTTTTTTCATAATTACTCCTCTCATCTTATTTTTACAATTCTTATAACATAATTATGATTTTCATATAATATGTCAATAATATTCCAGTAATTTAGTTACATCATGGGGATAATGGCGCAAGTATTGCCCAAGATAATGAGGACATAGGCTCCTGTTGTATACAATAGACGAAGCGGAAAAAAATTCATTATAACCATTCCTTGGATAATCATATCTTTTGCTTCTTTCCCCAAAAAATAAAAAAGGCATCCCTCTTCGGGTGAAAAAATTTTCTCAAACGTTTAATGAGAACAAATAAAATGAGAAAATTTATATCTTTTTTTCTCTAATGAAATAAGTACATCTTTTAATATCATCTTTTATAACCTTAATTCAAAGCTTAATATTATATTGAGCCTCTTTATCCACATAAGAATTTAATAAAAAGTACCTGGTCTTTTTCTTCAGGGAAAAATTATATAGTACACTTTAACGAAAATACTTCAATTGAAAATCTCCTTGAAATATATAATAACCATCCATCAGTTGAATACGCCGAGCCGGACTATATTTTTTCAACTGATCTTCCGGCTAATTCAATGATAAATACCTCTTGTTCCCACCCTGATCCTGATTTACCCATACTACTTCTCCCAATGACCCCCGTTTTGATGAACTCTGGGGACTGAATAACCAAAATAGTGGTGCTGATATTGATGCTTGTAATGCTTGGGATATCACTACAGGAAGCCCTGAAGTCATAGTGGCGGTCATTGATACGGGAGTGGATTATTATCACGAAGATTTAGCAGGAAATATTTGGACTAATGAAAATGAAATCCCCAATAATGGAATTGATGATGATGTAAACGGCTATGTAGATGATTATTATGGATATGATTTTCTTTATAATTTTTCTGATCCCATGGATTATAATAGTCATGGGACACATTGCTCCGGGACCATAGCTGCTATGGGAAATAATGGAATAGGCATTACGGGAGTAAGCTGGCAAACAAAAATTATGGCAGTACTAAGGTTTAAGTAACGGTGGAAGTGGTGATTCCTCAAATTTATCTCGAGATGCTAAAAGGAACTGATGCCCACAATCCTGGCATCGCACTCTGGCAAAGCCATCCTTGAGATCACCACATTGCAGATACTCCTCAACCACTTCCTTGATTACCGGGCGAAAATATCCATACTTTTTCTCATACTTTTGCTCATAACTTTCCTCAAAATCATCAAAATGATTATTGAGCAGATTCCACAATGGTGATGCTGTAGGGTCCCTGGGATGATATACTCCGGATACTGTATTTGACATATCCAGA
>JAUWIR010000091.1 GCA_030605265.1 Pseudomonadota bacterium
CCATATGAGTTTTACCAGTACCGCATTTGCCTATAAAGATAACATTTTGGTGATGTACAAGGTATTGTCCGCTCATCAACTCCCGGATCAATCGTCTATCAAGACCTGTGGCTGCATCAAAATTAAAAGCCTCAAAGGGTTTCAACAGGGGAAACCGAGCCTCCTTAATTCTTCGCTTGAGGCGATTCTCCCCCCTCGTCTGAATCTCCATCTCAGTTAAGGAAAGCAAAAATTCCTCATAGCTTAATCCACTCTCCTGAGCTTGCCGCACTAATCCAGGATAGGAACTGAGCATGATACTTAACTTTAATTCCTTTAAATTTTGATCCAGCACTATCTTCGTTCCCTCTCTCATTGCACACCTCCTAACTGACCATACTCTCTGACATCAGAGGGCACTCTGACATCAGAGGGCAAAGTTTTGGACCAATTGGGAAGGGGCTTAAAAGAGCCGTTTTAATACTCCGAAATCCTCGATAAATAAGTAATTTCATCTGAAATCAGCAATGATGAAATTTATTCGCTGCAAACCCAGAAAGAGAGGAAAAAAGCCATCTGGCAATTGTGCAAAAAATTAAAAATGGTAATTCCTGATAAACGAAAAATAATAATCAATGGACTTTTTGATAAATATCAAATTGATCATAATAAAATGAAAAAATTGGCTCGTTCCATGTCGATGGGATATATGTCAAAAGAAGATATTCGATTTTGGAATGCCCATGGAATTGATTTTGGCATCCATACTGTCACGCATCCCTGCCTGACCATATTAAATGAGTCAGATATATATGAAGAAATTTCAGCGTCAAAGAAAGCCCTTGAAACTATTTTAGAAAAGCCGGTCAATGTATTTGCATATCCATATGGCAAACGGGGTGATTGTAATGAACTTACAAAATCTCAAATTAAAAAGGCTGGAATGACCATAGGCATGATTTTTGAGCCCGGAATAAATACACCTGATACTGACTTTCTAAAACTTTATCGTATGGGGGTAGGAATGAATATGGATTTTAGGTTAGCATGCCATGGCCTTACAAGATACACAGACATCTTATAATAAGCGGGATATAAACTGTGAAAGTTGTATGGGCGATTCCCAAATTTGATAATCCTCAAACCGGGGCAGAGAAAGTCTTTAACCGTATGAAAGAATTATTCGAATCTAAAGGAATTGGCATAGTTCAGACGTATCAGGAGAATAAGGATAGAAAGGGTGTCATAAGGAAAATACTCATAAATCTAAGGAATTGCATAATCCTGATACGGCAAGATAAACAATCTCTAATATTTCAAAATTTATTCAACCGTCCAGAGTTCCTTCTGGCCAATATTCTACTCTGTCTATCGGGAAGAAAGATCATCCTTTTTATTCATGAAATTTACGAAATTAATCATTTATCGTTTATTCAAGGGAAGTATCATTCATTCATTAATTTTATTAGTTTTTGGCCCACCACCCTAATAGTTGTAAATAGTAAATTCACTGGTGATTGGGTATGCCATTTTGGCAATTTTAAAAAAAAACTTTTTCTTATGTATCCGGTTATAGATTTAGGAGTCAGGAATTCAAAATTGCCACAAAAATCACATAACTATCCTATAAATATCCTTTGTGTTGGCAATATCAGGAAAAATAAGGGCCAAATTTATCTTCTTAAAGCTATGAAAGATTTTCACCTGGGTTTCAAGATCATTTTTGTGGGGTTGATTAAAGAAAAGGCTTATATGGAGAAGTTAAGGGAATATGCTTTTAAGGAAGCTTTGTATAATAAAATTGAGTTTGCCGGATTTTTAAGCGGTGAACAACTAATAGAGGAATATGAAAAGGCAGATATTTTTGTAGCACCCACATTGAAAGAAGGATTTGGCATGGCTGTTTTAGAGGCAATGTCCTATGGATTACCCGTTGTTGCAAGTAATGTCGGGGCGATTCCAGAAATCGTTTCTCACAAAGAGACAGGGCTTTTAATGGAGCCGGAAAATGTTTCTCAATTAACGCATGCAATACAATTGTTAATTAAGAATAATGAGTTATCACGATATTTGGCTACAAATGCTGTAAAATGTGCCCGGGATTTTCAGAGCATAGACAGAGTTATTGATGATTTTTATGAAAAACTTTCTAAAATTTAAGGTCTTAACGACTTCATGTTCTATATGGCTTCCCAATTGGCTCTTAGGCTCATGCAAGAAAAAAAGTTATGAAAATCCTAGTCCTTTCTGAGGATTTCCCCCCTATGCCGGGCGGTATTGCCAATTTTTTATCCGGGCTATGTAACGAATTATCAAGACGAGGGCACAAGATATATGTACAAGTTAATAAAATGCCGGGATCAGAAATTTTTGATGTAAACCAACCCTATAAAATTATTCGTTATGATCTGCCGAAAAGATTATGCTCTTTAGTGATTGGAGGGTATTTAATAAAGCAATGTATTCGGAAGAGGCCGGATATTATCTTTTTGGGCCATGTTTTTGGTACTAGAGGATTTTTTGCTTTATTGGTTCATTGGTGTTTCAGAATTCCCTATGTGATTCTTATCCATGGAGGGCATCTCCCGTTAGCCAGAGTAAGCAAAACAAACAAGATAGCAGTATTTTCTCTCCTTAACTCAGCAGAGTTGCTCATAGCCAATAGCCAATATACTAGTAATTTATTATTAGAAAAGGGCTTTTCAAAAAACAAAATAAGAATCCTAAATCCGGGTGTTGATACAGACTATTTTTTTCCTTTAGAGGATAAGAAAGAGATTGAGAAAATCAAGAAACAGTATTGTCAGGTACATACTATTTTGATAGTAAATGTTGCCAGGTTAGTTCCTAAAAAAAATCATATAAAGCTTATAGAAGCCCTGTCTGAAATCATGAAAAATAAAAAACAAGTAAAAGGTATAATTGCTGGTGATGGGCCTGAACGTGAAAGACTTGAAGAGCTGATAGCATCAAAGGGACTTTTTAATGAGATAATATTGATAGGTAATGTGGATCACATGCAGGTTAGAGATTTAATGAGAGCGGCAGATATAGTCGCCTTGCCATCGATCTTAATAAATGGCCATCATGAAAGCTTTGGCATTGTTGCTATGGAGGCTGCTTCATGTAACAAACCAGTAATAGTAGGCTCAAAGGGAGGCCAGGCTGATACAGTTATTCATGGGAAAACAGGATTGATTGTTGATGCTGAGAATGCTTTTGAGATTGCAAAGGCCATTAATGGATTAATTGAGAACCTACACATGGCAAAACAACTTGGGGTGGCTGGAAGAAAGCGTGTTGTAGAAAAATTCGCCTGGGCTAAGTCCGCTGAAAAGGCAGAAAAAATCTTTCAGGGTCTTATGAGCAAATCGACATAAATGTCTTCCTTTATACATATACTTATATCGTATTATTCTTTTTTCATCCCCTTAAGTTAATCTGATAAATAGATTTGAAAAGTATCCTTTTTATAAATAAAGTTGCTGAACTTGGTGGCGCCGAGATCAGCTTACTGACCCTGATAGAAGATATTCAGAAATATGGTTATAGACCTTTTGTTGTGCTTGGTAGTGATGGGCCGCTCCGAAAACGGTTAGAAGAATTGAATTCAAAGGTATATATATATCCTTTAGATTTCCCGCATTTCAAAAAACCAATTCCATTTGTGAAATCTGTTTTCTTTTTGACTCGTCTCGTTAAATCTGAAAAGATTCAACTAATTCATTCCAACACTTTATGGGACAATCAGTATGGCGTTATAGCCGCTAAATTGTCGCATATTCCACACATATTACATGTGAGAGGGTTTTCAAAACAGCGTAATTCTTGGAAGGCACTGTATAATATGGGTTGTTTGGCTATTTGTAATTCTAAACATACAAAAGAAATTTTTTTAAAATACAGTAAATTTAAAAAAAAGACGGAAGTTGTTTACAACGCTGTTGATATAGAGAAGCTTAAACCTGATAAAAAGAAACGCTCAATGATAAGAAACCATTATGGATTTACTGATGTTGATCTTGTTATGGGTATGGCAGGAAGGTTAACTGAGGAAAAAGGACAATTGGCCTTATTAAAAATCTTAATTCCGATACTGAAAAAACAACCACAATATAAAATTCTTATTGCGGGAGATGCCAAAATCCATACTGATTATAAATATCCTGAACAGATTTCTTCTCTTATCAAAAAAAATGGTTTAAATAAAAATGTTATCCTAACGGGTTTCTTAAAGGACATGACAAGTTTTTATAATGCTTTAGATCTCTTTCTACTTCCATCGTTTAGAGAACCTTTTGGTCGAGTATTGATTGAGGCAATGGCTACAGAGATCCCGGTAATCGCGTCAAGGGTGGATGGGGTGGTTGAAGTGGTTGATCATTCAATATTAGGATATCTTGTTGAACCAAGTGATGCTGATGACTGGTTATATTGCATTGATAAACTGGATCGCAATGAGTCACTTCGAATTCAATTTGGAAAGGCTGGTAGGAAAAAAGTATCAAAAAGATTCACACCAGATCAAATTACATACAAAATTATTTCAATTTATAAAGAATTGATAAAATGTTAGTTGATTGCAAGATATCTTCTATTTCTGTCAGCAAGATATAGCCATGGTGCTAAAGTAATTAAAAGGGGGATTAGTTTGTGATTCAAAAACTGAAGACTTTGGCTAAATTATCTTTATCAGAGGATCTTTTTGATAAGTTAGTATATACCCGAATGTATATCAGATCCTTATATTACGTTGGAACCAATTTCTTTTGCCCCATTTGTCATGGGCATTTCAGAATCTTCCTACCATATGGTTTGTCTCGCAGAAAAAATGCATGTTGCCCAAGATGCCGTTCACTAGAACGCCATCGATTAATATGGCTGTATTTACAAAATAGAACAAATTTTTTCAGGTCAAAACTCAAAGCTCTTCATTTTGCTCCAATATATTGTTTTCAAAGGATATTTAATTCTCTTTTAAATTTAGATTATGTGAGTGCTGATCTATCCAGCTCTTTAGCAATGATGAAAATGGATATTATGGATATTAAATTTGATGATAATTCATTTGATTGCATTCTATGTATTCATGTTTTAGATGATAGAAAAGCAATAAAAGAATTATATAGAGTTTTAAAGCCAAACAGTTGGGCGATCCTTCAAGTCCCAATTATGAAAGAAAAAACTTTTGAAGATTATTCCATCAACACTTCAGAGAAACGGTTAAAATTTTATGGGCAAGAAGATCACTTTAGAGCTTATGGCCTCGACTATAAAAAAAGGCTTGAAGATGCTGGATTTCGCATAAAAGTTGATCCTTATTTATGGGAACTCGATGAAAATATTATCAATCGTTATAGGCTTGTACCAGAAAATGAGCCAAGAGAGAATATTTATTTTGCATTTAAGCCTTAATCATTGTATGGCCAGCATTCACAATCAATTTTATTGCAAAGGCAATAACTCGAATTACATTACCAATTTCTCTGGTACTTACTCGCAAGTTAATGCGAAGTCATCTAAGAAATGATCATTGCCCAATCTTTGTTTCGGATTTGTCGAGAATTGATAAATGTTAGTTGATTGCAAGGATATTTATACTCGTTTTGCTACATATACAGTTGGACAGCTGAGTTGGCCCGTATGTGATTCGGATAATTATAAATTCTGGGGTAAATGCCTTAAGCGAGAAACAGTATACCAACCAGAAGTCCCTGAATTGATGACAGAATATGTAAAATGTAAAAAATGCTATATAGTATATGCAAAAAATGTTGTCCTCGGATATAGTTTATATACAACACCTTCTAAGGTTGACAAGAGGATCGAAGGACTTGGGGGGCTTATGCCTGAAGATCCCATAAGAAACAATTTTAATTTAGAATTAATAAAATCGGTTTATGGAAAGAGTAGCGATTTTTCACTCTTTGATGTTGGATGCTCTGGTGGTGAATTTTTGGAATTGGCTTTAGGTTCAGGAATTAAAGCAGAAGGTATAGAATTAAATAAGGAATTTGCTCAGGAAGCAAGAAAAAGAACAAATGCCATGATTTACGAAGGGGATATGTGTGAAATCTCTATCGCCCGAAAATTTGATGTAATACAGTTTACTGAAATCTTAGAGCATATCTTAGAGCCAAATAAATTTATGAACAAGGTCTGGGAAATTTTAAATCCCGGCGGGATGATTTTTCTGACTACTATGCCAAATACGAGTTCAATACAGATAAAATCTTCAAAATGTGAAAATCCAATGATAAGAGGAACCTTTTCTCATCATGTTTTGTATAATCCGAGTGCTATACGTTTTCTTCTTCAAGAACATGGTTTTTCCCGAATTCGTTTTTATCACTATAAAAGAAATGTTTGGTCTATCAAGGATACTCTCATGCGTTTGATTAATTTGTTCGGATATTTTGATAACCAGGTTATCGCTACAGCATGGAAATAGCTTCACAAAAACGGATATTTGAATGAATTTAATGGATAAAAAGCCTTTTGACATTATAATGTATACAAATGCTGCAGGCCTTGGGGTAGACTGCATAGATCATGCGCATAGGCTACCATTTATCAAAGGAATTGCTAAAGCCATGGAGGGCGTAGGAAATATATTGGTAGTTTTACGTTATAGTCCCATTCCCCAATGCTGGCTTGATAAAAATAAAAAATTCGCACAAACATCATCAGCAACGAGTGGCCTTATACAATTGGGTGAAAATCTTTGGACCATAAGGCCAACCGTTGTAGGTAATTTGGTTCTTGCATGTTATTTAACTCCTATAAAATGGCAATTGCGGAGGCAAATTAGGAATCAGATAAATCATGCAATGATATCTTTAAATATGAATTATAAAAGGGTTGCCTGGATGACACATCCTTATCACTATTTATATCGTGGTTGCGCAGGAGAATCTGCTTTAGTCTATGAATGTTATGATGAATATGTATTCGATAGTTCAGGAAAAGAAAATAAGAGGACTGAATTACTCGAGATAGAGTTAGCAAGAAATGCCGATCTTAATATCACCACTGCAAAGCCACTTTTCGATAAACTATTCGCAGTTGACAAAAAAACGAAACAGATTTCAAACGGTGTCATGTATGACCTATTCAGCCAGTGTCAAAGCGCAAAAGTTTTCATGACTCCAGAATTAGTAAAACTCAAGCCTCCCATTATAGGGATGATAGGGGTGCTTGCCCGTGGGTATGATTTTAATTTAATAGATGATATTATTGCCAAAAAAAACGAATGGTCATTTGCATTTGTAGGCAAGATTGCTGGAAATGCTAGGCAGGAAGTTGAAAGACTTTCGAGATATCAAAACTTTCATGTATTTGGTTGGCGACCTTATCAAGAAATTCTTCCATTTCTTAAAGGATTTGATGTGGCAATAATACCATATTTAGTAAACGATTGGACAAACACCATTAATCCCAACAAAGTCTATGACTATTTCGCTGCAGGCGTTCCAGTTGTTGCTACACCTATTGTAGAATTATGTAATCACAGGGAAAGTTTAACTCTATGCCAAAACAGTGACGAATTTATCAAGGCAATCGAGAAAGCGATAAAAGGGGAATTAGAGGATAAAGTGCAAAGAGGAATTCATAAGGCAAAGGCGTTATCCTGGGATTCGATTACAATAGAAATAGTTGGTGAATTGGAATCTCTTATGGCTTAGAATGTGTTTAGGAAAAGGGTTTATAGGACAATTGGATGTGATTTTTTATGTCAATTAAACACTTGTTCCATAATAATCAAAATGAGTTCAGTTGAAAATAAAATAACTATTATCTTTTTCCCTCCTGTTGATTTTGAGCACCTATGGTTTAAAAAAATTATTATCCCTTTATCCCAGAATGGCTTGTTCAAGATATATGTTATCGATAGGCCTGCCGATTTAATTATAGATGCTTTAAAGGGTTATAAAAGGTTAAGAAAAAAATTTGCAAATAAACAGCCCAAAAATGGAGTAGTGAAACAGTTCACCCCTCTTCTTTTTTTTAATGAAGTTATTCAGGAAACATTATGCAGCCGTGGTAATATGAATATGAAAATATTAATTTGGCAGGTCAACAACTTGATTAAAAAAGAGAAAATAGAATCTGATAAATTAATATTGTGGAGCTATTCTCCTTTCCACTGGAAAGTTATGAAAGAAATTCCGGCAAGTAGAAGAATTTATGGAGTAGAAGATGAAAATTGCTACGATCATAAAGATAAATTTTTGAAAAATGCATACAATGCAGAAAGGAAGATGGTTTTATTTTCGGACGAAATAATCTGTGCTTCTGAAAAACTTAAAGAGAAATTTCAAAGGATAAAATCAAAAGAAAAAAGAATACATTTAATTTCTGTCCCGGCTGATGATAGATCGTTTAAGATAAATAAAATAAAAAAATTTAAAACCTGGGATATTATTCCAGGTTTTAAAGCAGTGATATTTGGCCAGATCAGGTATCAAACAAATCTAGTGTTAGTTGAAAAGCTTGCTTTAAAATTTCCAGATATTTCAATTATATTTATCGGTAAAAATAGACATAAGAATTTTAAATACCTTCTTAAAAAACATAAGGGTATCTATCATTTAGGTTATTTATCACGTGATAGTATTATTTATTGCCTTCGTGATGCTGCAATTGGTTTGTATCCAGCCAGGAAATGTAAATTTTCTGTATATGCAAACCCAATTCGGATATATGAGTATGCAGCGGCAGGTATTCCGGTAGTTGCAAGCAATGTTAGCAGTGAGACAGATTTTCCTGAATCGGTGAAGATAGTAGAAAACGATGATGACTTTATTTTGGCTATTCGATGTATACTCAGGAATGGGATATCTTCAAATGATAAGAAGGAATTAATAAGGTTTGCCAAAAAACATTCAGCAGGGGAAATTATTAAAAACTATATTAAAGCTTTTTCCAAAATCGATGAGTGAATAAGATTAAAGTTAATATTAAATTCGTGATGTTTTAGTAAAATATAAATGTTTATAAAAATTATTTAAAAATCTTGAAACATACATAAATAGGCAAAGGAAATCTTATGATAAAAAGGGCGTTAGTGTGTGGCGCAGGTGGATTCATTGGTAGTCATCTCGTGAAGCGGTTAAAAAGGGAGGGATTTTGGATTAGAGGTGTGGATCTAAAGTACCCACGATTTTCAGAGACAATGGCCGATGATTTTGTAATTGGTGATTTACGCGATCCTCGGATCTGCCGATATGTAGTGGATCAACCTTTTAATGAAGTATATCAGCTGGCGGCTGATATGGGTGGTGCTGGATTTGTCTTCACGGGAGATAATGATGCAGACATTATGCATAATTCCGCCCTAATAAATTTAAATATGTTGGAGGCTTGCCATAAGCGAAATGTAAAAAAAATTTTTTATTCATCATCGGCTTGTATATATCCTGAATACAATCAAATGGATACTGATAACCCCAAGTGTTCAGAAAATTCTGCCTATCCAGCGGCCCCAGACAGTGAATATGGCTGGGAAAAACTTTTTAGTGAAAGGTTGTATTTAGCCTTTAACAGTAATTATGAAATGGATGTTCGTATTGCACGGTTCCACAATATTTTCGGACCGGAAGGGTCCTGGAACGATGGGCGGGAAAAGGCACCAGCGGCCATCTGCCGAAAGGTGGCCGAGGCCCCAGATGGAGGTGAGATCGAAATCTGGGGCGACGGAAAGCAGACCAGATCTTTTCTCTACATCGATGAGTGCCTTGAGGGGACGATTCGGTTGATACGCTCGGATTTTTCTGGTCCCGTCAATATCGGTTCCGATGAGATGGTTACTATTGATCAGCTTGCTGAAATGGGCATGAGTATTGCGGGCAAAAAGTTGACCTTCAAACATATACCCGGGCCGTTAGGAGTGAGAGGAAGAAACTCGGATAACAAACTTATTTACGGAAAATTAGGTTGGAAACCGTCACTTCCCTTGCGGGTAGGCTTAGAAACAACCTACTATTGGGTTGAACAAGAAGTAAAAAAAGATCGGTCTGTTGATTTTTCATAAGTTTTTTACATCAAAATTATTATCAAAGTATTAGCGGAAGAGCATCAAAAATTACACATCTCAAGAAAAATGGGATCTTGAAAAAAAGGATCATCATGGTAATGATGATCTCGTAAAAAAATAATTTTGGATCTTAAAAATCAGAAATATATCGCCAAAACTGATAGTAAATTTGCGATATAAGAGGAAATTTAATAAGTCGACAACATTTCGAGCCAGGGACCTAGCCATAAAAAATTCGATACAAATGGTAGGCAAAAGTTGAGGGTAAAAAAAAGAAGGGAAGAATTTAGGAGAGAAATCGAGCGGAAAACATCAAAAATAATAGCCTCAAGGCACACCAACCCCGAATCTTATTGTATTAAGACAATAGGGGGGGCAACAGAAGAGTAATTCAGGTGAGGTAAAGGCATCATTCTAATTTGCGGGTAAGAATATTGAGGATGGATTTGGCA
>JAUWIR010000279.1 GCA_030605265.1 Pseudomonadota bacterium
ATTTTATTAATTTTTATCTAATTTTGACTAGGGTAGTATACTACCTTCTAATCGTATAATATTAACCCGGAATTATTTTTGAAATCTGTGACCCATGAACAGATCGTAAAATAACAAGATCGTAAAATTGCTGAAAAAGTTATTTTGTCATTACTCCTGATGAAAAGATGACAGGTGGAATACATAATTGTCTAAAATAATAAAATAAGACCGAAGATAATTATAAAAACAGCGAAAAATAAACTATCCCATATTTTCATTTTTATTTTTTAATCGAGTAAATACTAATTTGAATATTTGAATAGCAGGAAAAAATCTAAACTTTTTATCAATCATACAGTTAATCCTATTGAGAGCCTAAATGATCAATTAAGGAGGATTTGGATGAAAAAAATCTTATTTTTGGTAATTATCTTTACTTTATTGACTGGGATTTCAGAGGTAGTAAATCATCCAGGCATTGCCGATGCTGAAAATAATCAAGCAGCCAAAGCAATTACAGGGAACTCAAAGAAAGGGAAATATTTTTATAAAGATATGTGCCGGCATTGTCATATGCCTGATTCACCTCATAAAGAACTTACCCCAATGACCAAAACCATGGATCAATGGAAAAGATACTTTAAACTTAAATATTTCTTACATCACAATAATATCGTCGACCCTCAGAAAGATAATAAACCCCTCACCGAGTTGGTGACCCCGGAAATTATAATTCATATCAAGACCTTTTTAATTAAGCATGCAGCTGACTCAGATCAACCGCAAACCTGCGGATAGAGAAGAATGATTCATGGTCATGGAGGACAAATCAAAACAGATGCTCATGAGAACAACTATTTTCTATTAAGATTTATTCTAAGGAACGTAATTTAATAAAAATATCATATCAAAGGAGGTAACGAATGAAGTTAAAGCATAAAATTATAGTATCTATAGTAATTCTATTATTTATTTACCCAATCAATCTGATTGCTGTTAAATCTTGGGCCCAAACCAAAGATGGTGATGCTTTACAAAAAATTATGCTTGATCAACTTGATGAATATGATTCCCGACTGGATAAGGTGGAGAAAAAAAGCGTCATGGATCGAATTAATCTCACAGGAGAATACCGTTTTGAGGCCCATAGTATCAAAGCAAGTGTGGACCCATATTATAATGAATTAGCTCTGCAAAAAAATTTAGTAGACACAATGTTTTATATTAATTACAAAGAAGGTGTGGACCCTTCAACCTTAAACATAAACGAAAATTTTTTAAAAAATGATCTTGCTACATTTATAGGAGGAAACTACAGCGATTATCTATATTTTACTGATAACTTAACCTTTGATGGTTTGAAGAAAATGTGTAAAGATCCAGATTTTGCTGCTCTAATGGAAAAATTAAAAAGCAAGTTGAAACCATACAGCAAAGACAATGGCTATGATGCTGATAATGATCGCCTCTATACCAACCGGCTAAGACTTAATTTTTCCTCAAATGTTACTTCAAACCTAAAATTTCGCGGGCGGCTCTCCATGTATAAAGCTTGGGGAGACAGCACCGGAGTGCAAGTTTTTAATGGACAGTCTGGGTCAATTAATTTTGATGGAACTACTGCTTCGGTCCCCAATAGTGATATTCTTCGAGTAGAACGTGCTTTCTTTACTTATGATATCAGCAAAACACCAGGTTATGTATCCATTGGGAGGAGGCCGTCAACTGGTGGTCCACCATTACATATACGAAAAGGCACACCAATGGGAGGGACACCAATGGGCACTCTAGTGGATTATCAATTCGACGGAATTACCTTGGGCCTGCGTCTTGAAGAATATCTCTTGCCTGGCAATACTTTCAGACTCTGCTATGGAGTAGGTTATGAGTCTGGTTTTGGTAATACTCCCAATAACGGTTTGGAAGATGTAACCATGTATGGCTTTAACTGGGATCTATTTTATGATGATGATATGTTTATTCAACTGATGTATGCCAAGGCAAAAAATATCACCGACGGATTTAACGGACTGGTAGTGTTCCCAGTCGATCCTATAACTGGCCAAGAAGATAATTCCCAGCATATCATGAGATATACACCCTCTCAAAATCTTGGGGATTTAAATCTAGGCGGTTTTGTTATATCCCGCCACGACTTCTCTCTACACTACTTTCTATCCTGGGCTTATATGTCTTCTGATCCTGAAAATGTTACTACTCCCTTTGGAGGGCTTTTCTGTGATGGCCTTGAAAAACCTGAAAGTCAAACAGGCAACATGCTCTATGCAGGTGCAAGAATGGATCTAGGCTTTCCCAAAGGTCTGATGCTTGGTCTGGAATATAATAAGGGATCACAATATTGGTTCAATTTTGCCATGGGGGAGGACGATATTGTTAGCCCCAAACTAGCAACTCGAGGATCTGTGTGGGAGGCTTATGGTATTTATAAATTAAATAGATGGATAAACTTTCGCCTTGGGCTTCAAAAGTATAATTATGAATATAGTCAAAGTGGATGGCATTTGGGTACGCCAAAAAAACTTGACGAAGAGCCAATTCTCGGTTTCCCGAATTATAAAGATGTCTCGGTCATCTCCTTTTCAACTAACGTCCGCTTTTAAAAAAAGGTAAAACCCAACTCTCAACCAGCAGGCATCCCGCCAAATTAAGGCGCGGGATGCCGGTTGTTGTTTAGCTGATAAGCTGATTAATACAGATGTTTAGCTGTTGAGCCGCATAAATAAAATGAAAATGCGGCATCCTTCATTTCTCAGTTTACACTTTTATATTTCACCATGAAGGACATGAAGAGCATGAAGATTTTTTTATTCCTTCTTTTCCTTCTTGCCCTTCATGGTAGAAAAAAAATAAACCGTCATAAGTGTAAACTACTTTTCATGATGTATGAAAGGTGCCCGAAAATTCTATGCTTTTAAATTGCTGCGGCTTAATACAATTTATGGATAGTAATTATCAAAACAGACTATCAATCAAATCAAATTGTCTGTTTTCTATTGGGTATAGATTAATAATAAAATTTAATGCTGACTTAGCAGCTAAATTGTAATTAGCAAATAGCTTATCAGCTGTATTAATTGCTCATCAGCTGATAAGCTGTATTAAATGCTTAACGGCTTATCAGCTTAACGGCTGTATCTACTCTGGGAGTAAGAAAAATAGGAAGAAAATATTTTGGTCTCTTTTTAACAATTAATCTGGTTTTTCTGGTGCTTTTAAATACCGGGTCCCTCCCGGCAAGCGCCTATGATCCGACGGCACTTTCAAACCCTCAACAGAATATTAATTCAATTCACCCTTTAATCCTTCTTCTTGATATTGAAAAACAACCTGTTATAGATAGTGGGCTGCCCATTAGCACAAGGGCCAGCTGCGGTGAATGCCATGATTATGATTTTATAAGTAAAGGATTTCACTCTCAGCAAGGAAGAACTGAGATATTAGAAAACAATAATACCATAGGTGTTTTCCCTCATTTAGTCTCCCCGGGTATGTACGGGAAATGGTGTTCCATGCCAAACCGCCAACTAACTCCGGCTGATAATAAACAAAAGGAAGAGTTTGATTTTGGGACTCCGGATTGGTTGCGTAGTTGCGGCACCTGCCATGTGGGGGGCGGAATTGGGGAATTTGACAGAAAGGGAAGGAAATACAATGAAGTAGAAGTACGCTCCTTATCTAATCTTGACCCTGATTATCATCTCTATTCCCAAAAATACGATCGAGTAATCTCCTGGGACTGGCAGGAAAGCGGCCTTGCTGAAGTTGATTGTTTCCTCTGCCATATCCCCAATTTTAATCGGATTGCACGAGATACACAAATGCGGGAAGGGTATTTTTCCTGGGCCTTAACTGCTACACTGCTTAAAACAGGTATTGTCAAAGAAGATATGGGAGAACTTGTTTATAATCCGGAGGCTTTTTTCCCGGATAAAAAAGTAAGACCGCAATTTCTCAAATTAGGAGAGCCTGGAGTTGATAATTGCGGGCAATGTCATGGTTTTGCCAAAACAGGAAAGGAAGCTCACCTCATAGACCCTTTTTTATCCCATGAACTTCTCAGGGGAACAAAGAAAATGGGCAGAATATGGTCTTCAGCAAAAATTAAAGATAGTAACCTTAATTTAAAAGGAAAAGAGGCTTTGGACTTTAGCTGGGACATTCATGCTGAAAAAAAAATGATATGCACTGATTGTCACTTTTCACCGAATAACCCGGCCAAAAATATCAATAGTACATGGGAGTCTGCCTATTTACATTACTATCCTCCCACCTTAAAATGGCTGGATTTTCTTTTAAAGCCTGATCATAATATTGCCAAAGGAGATTGCTATCCTGAGACAGTTGTTGATGATTTAGATAACAGCATGCGGGGGTGCTCGGATTGTCATCAAGCCTCAGCTCTGCATCAATGGCTCCCCTTTCGAGAATGGCACTTTAAAAAATTGGCCTGTGAGGTCTGCCATATACCAAAAAAGTATTTCTGGGCTTGTCAGCAAATTGATTTAACCATTTTCCCAAAAGGGGTATCTAAATATCGAGGGGTCATTGGAGATTATAAAAATGCCAAGGCTGAGGTGACCGGGTTTCAACCAGCCTATTTCTTAAAAAAAACAAAAAAGGAAACTTCTCCACAAATCGTCCCCTGTAACCCTATTTCAGCGCTTTTGTGGTTTGACTCGGAAAAAGGGCGCCCGGCTTTTTCTCACCAGGTTCGTCGTGCCTTTTACCAGTGGGATAAAAGGTTCCAGCTTCAAATGCGGCCGGAAGTAAGCCGGTTCTTTGACAATAACCGGGACGGCAAAATAGATGATAAGGAGAGGCGACTTGATTCTCTAGAAAAAATTGAATTTGCCAAAACTTTCATCAAACAACAGGGAATCAAAGAGCCTCAATTAAGATTAGAGATAACCCCCTTTAGTGTCAATCATAATATTGTTTCCAAGGGGCAAGCTATCAAAGATTGTCAGGAGTGCCACTCCCCAAAAACCAGATTACTAAAAGAAGTGGAAATTTTTGATTATTTACCTCCGGGGATTGATCCTCATATATCTGAAATTGTACCAAAGGAGTTTACCAAAGGTCCTATAGCTGAATATAAAGATGGAAAAATATTCTATAAACCAACTTATTTACTGTCACATTTTTATATTATGGGAATAAGCAGAAACCCTTGGGTGGAGTGGGTAGGCCGGCTGGCAGTCTTATTATCCTTAATTGGTACGTTTGTTCATGGATTATTCAGGATCATGGCCCATAGGAAATGAAATAATTGACAGGATAACAGGATAAACATGATATAAATTCAGTTAACCAAAAAGATATATTAAACCTGAAAGAGAGTATAGAACATAAAGAGGCGCAAATGAAAATGAAGAAAAAACTGTGGGAGATTACCTGGCATTGGCTGCAGGCTTTTTCTATCATCCTTCTCCTTTTTACAGGATTTCAGATGCACTACCCTGATATATTGATTGTATTATGGAATTTAAGTACCAGTGTAAATATTCATTTAATTTGTGGCGCTATTTTATTGATAAACAGCTTTTTTGGCTTATTTTACCATTTAACCACCGGAATCATTGCTCACTTTATTCCCGGAAAAGCTGATATCCCTTATGGGGTCATGAAACAAACACACTATTATCTCTGTGGTATTTTTCATAAGGCCCCCTCCCCATTTAAAACAGATGAACACAATAGATTTAACCCTCTCCAGAGAATCGCCTACTTTTCTCTATTAACCCTTTTGCTTCCCTTCCAGCTGATGAGCGGCACATTACTCTATTGCATCGGACAATGGCCGATTCTTTTTGATCATCTTTGGGGGCTTAAGCACATAGCCTCTATACATACCTTAACTGCCTTTCTATTTCTTTCTTTTCTTATTGTACATCTCTATCTTTCAACAACTAGTGATACGGCACATTCTCTTTTAGAAAAAATATCCCTGGCTATTCCCTTTATTAATTTACCATGAAGGACATGAAGAGCATGAAGATTTTTTTATTCCTTCTTTTCCTTCATGCCCTTGTAGATAAAAAAATAAAAAGTCATAAGTGTAAACTACTTTTCGTGGTGTATGAAAGATGCCAATGCCTCATTTTATTCAGACAATACAAACAGCCGCTCCAGTACCTGATGTGATGACATTTTATCCCTACTGAGTGTCAGTATTACCTGTAAAAAAAAGATAGCTCAAGGAAAACCGGGAAAGGCAGATTATCTTTCCGATGAAGATAATGTAAAAGGTATATCAAATCAAAAAAAAATAGTAACTTTAGCCATGAAAAGAGTCTGGGAAAAAAGAAGCTTTACTCAGAAAATC